>DASRQG010000350.1:0-5140 GCA_035645995.1 Mariniphaga sp.
ATCGGTTGAGGAAGCTGCATTAACAGGAGAATCTGTGGCATCTCAGAAATCGGTGGATGAAATAGAAGAAGATGCCTCACTGGCCGATCGTAAAAATATGCTGTATAGCGGGACCATGGTTGTTACAGGTACAGGAAAGGCTATAGTTGTAGCTACAGCTATGGATACTGAGCTGGGGAAAATCTCAGGAATGCTTGATGAAGCTACCGACCTTGAAACACCTCTTACCAGGAAACTGGCTGTTGTAGGTAAATATCTTACAGTGGGGATTGTTGTTATTACCATAGTTATAATGGCTATTGGTACGTACAGGGCTACGGGGCAGGGTGTTTCTTTATTCGATGCATTAAAAGAAAGTTTAATATTCGCAATAGCTCTGGCAGTTGGTGCAATTCCTGAAGGCCTTCCGGCTGTTGTGACTATTGCCCTCGCTATAGGTGTTCAGCGAATGGCTCGCAGAAAGGCTATTATCCGAAAATTGCCCGCTGTAGAAACACTTGGAAGTACTACGGTTATATGTTCAGATAAAACTGGTACTCTTACGCGTAATGAAATGACTGTTCGTGAGATATGGACAGGAAAACATGATGTTCAGGTTACTGGTGTAGGATATAATGCTGAAGGTGTATTTAATCAGCAAGATCAAACGATCGACCAGCTTCCTGATGATTTAAAAGAGATATTAAGGAACGCGTCTCTATGCAATGATTCAAGTATTAAATCGAATAAAGAAGGAGATTTTTCAATTACCGGCGACCCTACTGAAGTTGCCTTATTGGTGGCGACTGCTAAAGCAGGTTATAAAACTGAAGAGATAAGAAAAAAATACAAGCGACTCGATGTTATTCCTTTCGATTCAGAACAGAAATTTATGGCGACCCTCCATAACATCGATTCCCGGAATGTGCTGATTTTAAAAGGTGCACCCGAAGTAGTTATGAAAAAATGTAAGTACCGTAAGGATGGTGCTGATTTAAATCTTGAGGAGATTAAGGATCAGGTTGGGAAATTTGGTGACAAAGGGATGAGGGTGCTTGCTGTTGCTCAAAAAGTTTTATCAGAAGAGGGAACTCAGGATATTTCGCAAGTGGATGTAGAAGATGGATTTGAATTTTTAGGACTTATGGGGATGATTGATCCACCCCGCGATGAAGCTATTGAAGCTATAAAGGCATGTCATGATGCAGGGATAGCAGTGAAAATGATAACAGGCGATCACCATGCAACGGCACGTTCAATAGGACATGATCTGGGTTTGTCGGAGAAGGGTGAAGCAATTACCGGGACTCAACTGGCTAAAATGGATGGGCAACAACTTGAGGAAGCTGTTAAATCTTCTAATATTTTTGCCCGTGTTGCCCCGGAACACAAGCTTAAGTTGGTAAAAGCTTTGCAAAAGGATAACCAGATTGTTGCTATGACCGGCGATGGGGTGAATGATGCTCCATCCCTAAAACAGGCTAATATCGGAGTGGCAATGGGTATAACCGGTACCTCTGTTTCTAAAGAATCATCCGACATCGTACTGGCAGATGATAATTTTGCAAGTATCAGTGCTGCTGTAGAAGAGGGTAGAAGGGTGTATGATAACCTGCTTAAGTCTTTGGCTTTTATCTTGCCAACAAACCTTGGACTTGCATTTATTCTTGTATATGGAATTATTTTCTTTCCTTTTAACCCTGAAACAAATGAACTCCTGCTGCCTATGCTGCCAACGCAACTCTTGTGGATTAACCTGATTGCTGCTGTTGCTCTGGCTCTTCCTCTTGCTTATGAAGTTAAAGAACCGGATGTTATGAAAAGGCCTTCACGAGACCCTAAGGAGCCACTCTTTAACCAATTCGTAACCTTCAGAGTGATCTTTGTTTCATTTCTTATGACAGCCGGTACTATCTTTCTCTTTAATATCCGATATAAAAGTGGTTTGGAAGAAGGGATGAGTGCTCCCGATGCTCAAGCTATGGCTCAATCGATTTCTGTTACTTTTGTTATTATGTTTCAGATTTTCTATATGCTGAATTGCAGGTCACTTAAAGATTCACTTTGGAAAATTGGCTGGTTCAGTAATCCTATCGTTTACCTTGGTATTGGCATTGTATTGGTACTGCAGGCAATCTTTCTCTATGTGCCTTTTATGCAAAGTATTTTTGGAACAAAACCTCTTTCTTTTGAAAATATTTTATGGGCACTCGGCTTCGGATTTACAGTATTCCCAATTATTGGACTGGAGAAATGGATTAATTATAAAAGAACTAAAAAGAAATAAATCAAACTGTCTGGCCAATAGTTGGACCTTGGTTTGTTTTTTTACTGACCAATGATTGATGGTTATGTGAGTTTATTTGCTTTTATGGTTAACTGGATGTTCATCCATTCGATTTCTCATTACACTTATATATGGCTGTTCTGAAAGAAGTATAACTTGCAGGAATTTCTATAGATTATTGGTTTCATTATCAACATAAGATGTGGTATTATACCTTTTTGAACTTTTATCTTTTCAAAATGTTCTGAAATCAGTGACGGGAGTTGACTTACCAAATTTCTCATTCTAAGATGAATAATGAAAATTTTACATTAGGATTGGGGAAAAGAGCAGGAATTTTATAAACCACAACAATTAAAAATATACATTTACAATGAGTGAAAAAATAAAAACAGCAGTAATTTATTACAGCTCCACCGGTAATAATTATCAAATGGCTCAATGGGCTGCCGAAGAAGCCGGACGTGAAGGTAATGAAGTCAGAATCCGTAAAGTTAAGGAACTTGCACCGGAATCAGCAATTGAACAAAATCCCGCATGGAAGAAGTATGTCGATGCTTCAAAAGATGTAAAGGAAGCCTCATTAGATGATCTTGATTGGGCTGATGTAATTGTCTTCAGTGTTCCTACACGATATGGTAATATGGCCGCACAAATGAGGCAGTTTATGGATTCTACCGGCCCACTATGGAGTCAGGGAAAACTTGTAAATAAGGTGGTTACTGCAATGTCGAGTGCAATGAATCTGCATGGTGGACAGGAATCTACAATATTGTCCCTTTATAATACGATGTACCATTGGGGTGCTATTGTGGTAACGCCCGGCTATACCGATCAGATTTTATATGCTGCCGGGGGTAATCCATATGGTATGAGTGTAACCGTGGATGGTGAAGGTAATATGAAAGAAGACAGAGATACAGTGAAAAAGGCTGTCGCATGGCAGGTTAAAAGAGCAATGGATATTGGTAGGCGGGTATGCTCAGTTAAAAGTTGATGAATTGAACTAAACCTATGAATGAATCTTTAAATTCGAAGGAACGGGAATATTTCGAAAGACATGCATATTGGCAGAATATAGCTATCTCACACATGTCGTTTTCCATTAATATGTTTTTGACTATAAGTCTCGCTTTTCTGGGCTTTATAGTTAATAGCAGCTCAATAAATAATCACAATTATCGAATTTCCTTTACAAATATTGACTGGAGTGATACATTAATTTTCTATTCAGTTATTTTAGGTGGGTTATCTATAATGTGTGGAATATCTTGTGTCTTATACCGAATAGCAGATTTTAATCTTACAAGAAATACAGTTTATGTGAGAAAAAAATTTTATTCTGAAAATCAAGAAATGTTAACCGGCAGGAAAGAAAAAACAGAAGGAAATATGATTTCTGTTATCCTAAATACCCGGAACTTCCTTCTAAGTAGAGATTTTATTAAATCTGAAGATAAAGATTCAATTAACAGAAAATTGGCAAATTTAATATACTGGAAAGAATTATTAGGTGGAAAGACCTGGTTGTTTCATAAAATTCAAATTGTTTTTTTTGCCTTAATGATAATATTTTGGATCATTTCTATCCTGATCAATTAATGAATGATTCATCTGCTATCCTATAAGATGACTGGTTCGGATTTACAACAAATCAACTGGTAGAATCTTTCGGGCAGTAATTAGGGACTAGTGTAGAAACAACTACTTTGTTTTTTATTGAAAGAATATAGAGCAAAGTAGTTATACCCTTAATTCATTGAGCATTATTTATTATTCCTTTGAGTTTTCATTTACGGTATGTGGAGGTTGTTTTAAATTGCTAAATTTAAATATTTTATATAAATAACCCATAGCAGGAAAAATAATAAGGATACCAACCACCAGAGCAATCAGCATGTAAAACTGTACCTGTTCAGGGGCAGCAGCATTTTGCAGTGTAATATCAGGGCCATCCTTTATGTTTACCAATATTGGAAATTGAATGGCAAACCAGCCGGTAACGATCATAGTTGTTTGAAATCCGGCAATAAACCGTAACAGGTTTGGTTTCCGTTTTTTCAGATTAATCCATAAAACCGGTAGTGCAACAGTAGCCAGAGCAATACTGCCTAAACTTACCGGAGAACTTATAAATTCCCGAAGTAAATGGTGTTCGTATACTTCTGCTGCAGCAAAAACCAAACCTCCTGCTACTACCAATGCGGCAATCATATATTTTGCAAGGTTTGCAAAACGGTCAATATTTTTCTGCTCCTTAATCTCTCCCAAAGTGTAAATGTTTGCTAAAAATGCAAATAGTATAATTAAAAATATACCCAGACTGAAAGAGAAGAGATTAAACCAAGGATGGATATATATTGCATAAAAGCCATTGGTATAATCTGTTGATATTTCACCCAGTATTAAACCTCCTAAAGCTACTCCCAGGAAAAATGTGGTGAATACGCTTGAGTACCTGAATATAGCTGAATACAATGCTCTTGGACGTTCTTCGTCAATATCATAATGACGGAAGGTAAATGCCGATCCTCTGAATATAATTCCTATAAGGGCTAGTAAAATAGGAATATGTAAAGCTGTAAGCACGGTGGCATAAACAGGTGGAAATCCTACAAAAAGGATAACGATTACAAGTATCAACCACACATGATTGGCTTCCCATACCGGTGCAATGGCATCTGAAACTATATCCGTTGCTTTTCCTTTTGTAAATAACTCTAATATCCCGGCACCAAAATCAGCTCCTCCCAAAAGCACATACAACAAAAGAGCTATCGACATGATGATAAATATTATTTCAGTCATTGGTACGGTATTTATAGTGTAACATTCTTATCTGACGGCTAAAAAGCCATACAACAATAAAACTCA
>DASRQG010000351.1:0-9198 GCA_035645995.1 Mariniphaga sp.
AA
Organism: Mariniphaga sp.; assembly: GCA_035645995.1. Classification (GTDB taxonomy): domain Bacteria; phylum Bacteroidota; class Bacteroidia; order Bacteroidales; family Prolixibacteraceae; genus Mariniphaga. Next base: position 3 of record DASRQG010000351.1, read on the forward strand.
CGTGGCATTTGCAGGGGAGAATCATCCAAGATAAGCTGGACACAAGTAGAAACCGGTTCGGCAATAACCTGGAAATATCCCAGCTGTATCTTACTTGGGGATAATTCAGTTGGAGAATTCAATTCCGTTGCTGTAACTAATAATTTTCAGCAGGCAGATACCGGTACAAAAATGATTCATATTGGTAAAAACACAAAGAGTACAATTATATCAAAAGGTATTTCAGCCGGGAGAAGTAATAACTCTTACAGAGGGCTTGTAAAAGTTATGCCGGGTGCAACCAATTCAAGAAATTTTTCTCAATGTGATTCACTTTTGCTGAATGATACTTGTGGAGCTCATACATTTCCTTACATAGAAGTGGGGAATAAATCTTCAGTAGTAGAACATGAAGCAACAACATCAAAAATAGGTGAAGACCAGATCTTTTACTGTAACCAGAGAGGCATTGACACTGAAAAGGCTATTGGTATGATCGTAAACGGTTATGCGAAAGAGGTGCTGAATAAATTGCCTATGGAATTTGCAGTTGAAGCACAAAAGCTTCTTCAGATTAGCCTTGAAGGAAGTGTAGGCTAACAGATACATCTTTACAGTGACCAAATAATGTTAAATACGGACGATTAAAAAAGCGGATATTGTCCATAAGTGAATAAAAAATATGTTATCAATAAAAGATTTATATGTTTCAATTGGAGAAACAGAAATATTAAAAGGAATCAACCTTGAAGTTAAACCGGGTGAGATACATGCCATTATGGGCCCAAACGGATCAGGCAAAAGCACTCTGGCCAATGTATTGGCTGGTAAAGAGGAGTATGAAGTAACGCATGGAGAAGTTTCATTTTTAGGAGAAGATATATTGGAAATGGCTCCTGAAGACCGTGCACGTATGGGATTATTTTTAAGTTTTCAATACCCGGTAGAGATTCCGGGTGTACCCATGGTAAATTTCCTGAAGACAGCAGTAAACGAACTACGTAAAGCAAGAGGAGAGAAAGAACTTACTGCAGGAGAATTTCTGAAAGTGATGCGTGAAAAGAAAACAATGGTTGAATTAGAAACGCAGCTCACTAATCGTTCAGTCAATGAAGGTTTTTCAGGAGGGGAAAAAAAGAAAAATGAAATTTTTCAGATGGCATTACTTGAACCAAAACTTGCCATTCTTGACGAAACTGATTCCGGACTTGACATAGACGCACTAAAAACAGTGGCTCACGGTGTAAACGCTTTACGTACTCCTAATAATGCCACTATTATAATTACCCACTACCAGAGGCTTCTTGAGTATATTGTGCCTGATTTCGTACATGTTTTATATAAAGGTAAACTTGTTAAATCGGGTGGTAAAGAATTAGCCTTTGAACTGGAAGAAAAGGGGTATGATTGGGTTAAACAAGAAAATGCAGTGCAGCAATGAGTGTAGTAACAGAAAAAGCAGATTTAACTTTAAAATATACAGCGCATTATAATGATGTGAAGGATAGCATCAGAAGTGGCTCTCCCGAACTTCTTAATGCACTGCGTGGGAATGCTCTGCAGGATTTCATTAGGCAAGGTATACCTACGCGAAGAGCAGAAAATTATAAATACACTAATCTTCAGCCGGCTTTTGACTATGATTATGAGTTTGTACACCAGAGGGAAGCGGTAAATGTAGATCTGAATGCTGTTTTCAAGTGTGATGTTCCTCAATTAGATACCTACCTGGGATTTGTATCCAATGGTTGGTTTTATGAGAACAGCCGACAACTCAATGAATTGCCTGAAGGGGTAATAGTCGGTAGCCTGGAAAAAATTGCAACCGAGAAGCCACAGTTGTTAAACCGCTTTGCATCACTGGCAGGAACCACTGACGAACCGATGGTAGCACTTAACACACTATTAGCAAAAGACGGATACTTTCTTTACGTTCCGAGAAACGTAAAGATAGATAAACCTATTCAGCTGGTAAATTTGTTACAGGCATCGCAGGATACATATGTAACACAACGCAACTTCATCTATCTTGAAGAAGGAGCAGAGGTGAAATTATTAATGTGCGATCATACAATGAATCTGAACCGATATTTAAGCAATTCGGTTACTGAGATTTTTGTTGAACAGAATGCATCACTTGATTATTATGCACTTCAGAATCAACATAACAACACAACAAGCATTAATTCTGTGTATGTTCACCAGGAAAGAGATTCAAGAGCAAGCACCTTGTTTTCAACCTTACATGGAGGATTAATCAGAAACAACCAGAAATTTGTAATTGATGGTGAAAATGCCGAAGCGCATCTATATGGCATGTCATTTCTCGATAAAAAACAACATGTCGATAATTATGTCCAGGTTGTTCATGCAAGTCCTAATTGTCAAAGCAACCAGTTATTCAAGACCATATTGGATGATGAATCTACAGGTGCTTTTACCGGACGTATACATGTTGTAAGAGACGCACAAAAAACAAATGCATTTCAACGCAACAACAACTTGTTACTTACAGATAAAGCAACCATGCAGACAAAGCCTCAGCTGATAATAGATGCTGACGATGTAAAATGTAGTCATGGTGCTACTGTCGGACAAATTGATGAAGAAGCCTTATTTTACCTAAGGGCACGCGGGATAGAAGAAAAGGCAGCCCGGCTAATGATGATGAATGCCTTTACACATGAAGTCATACAGCAAATACAAGTAGACCCTTTACGTGACCGCATAGATGACCTTGTTGACAAAAGGTTGCGGGGCGATGTTGCAAGGTGCCATGAATGTGCCTACAACTGTGAAAGTTAAAAATGTCAGACATAAATCATTATACCCGCAATTCGATTAAAAGATGAGTTGCGGGTATTTTTTTTAATAACGTTAACTGCAAGCTAACCTCAAAAGGTTGTTCTGTTCAAAATTGATTTTTTACCTTTATCACCACGTTAAATAAAGAAAAAATGAATTACGACATACATTATATAAGAAGCAGATTTCCTATTCTTTCGAAAAGGATATATGACAAAAGACAAGTTTACTTTGACAATGCTGCATCTACACATAAGCCAATTCAGGTACTCGAAGCGCAACAACGGCTTCATAATGAATTTTATGGCAACATTCATCGTGCAGCTCATTTTATGGCAGATAAAGCCACTCAGGCTTATGAAGAAGTTCGGGATAAAGCTAAAGAGTTTATTAATGCCGGTAACCGGGAGGAGATAATTTTCACCAAAGGCACAACTGAAAGTGCTAATTTAGTAGCAGCCTCCTATGGAGAGCAATTTCTGACTCCTGGAAGTGAGATCATTGTCACCGAAATGGAACATCATTCTAATATTGTACCATGGCAATTAATTGCACTTAAGAAACAAGCAAAAATAAAAAAACTACCAATGTCTGAATCCGGAGAGCTTCAAACAGGAGTGCTCCACGAGTTGATAACAGCCAAAACAAAATTACTTGCGATTACTCATGTATCTAATGTATTGGGAACTATAAATCCGATTAAACAGATTATAGAAACAGCTCATTTAATGGGGGTACCTGTTTTTGTCGACGGAGCACAGGCAGTGCAACATATACCCGTTGATGTACAAGATCTGGATGCTGATTTTTACGCATTCTCTGCACACAAGATGTATGGGCCCAATGGCGTGGGAGTATTGTATGGCAAAAAACAGTGGCTTGAACAGATGCCTCCTTATCAGGGTGGTGGAGAGATGATCTCAGAAGTGACCTTTGAAAAAACAACATTTAGTGAAATACCATTTAAATTTGAAGCCGGTACTCCAAATATTACAGGAGTAATAGCATTTGGTTCTGCAATTGATCTGGTTATAGAAACCGGTATATCCAACATCATGGTATGGGAACAAGATTTATTACACTATGCAGAACCAAGGTTAAAGGAATTTGATGGTTTAAGAATTTATGGAGAGGCACCGGAGAAGTCAGGTGTAATTTCTTTCAACATTAACGGAGTGCATCCATATGATATAGGAACAATGCTCGATAAAATGGGAATTGCTGTCAGAACCGGACATCATTGTGCTGATCCGATAATGAATTTCTACAATATTCCGGGAACGGTAAGAATGTCATTTGGATTATATAATGAAAAAGAAGAAATAGATTTATTTATAAAGTCTTTAAACCACGTTGTAAGTCTTTTAAGATAAATCATGCAATTAATTATTCTGAAGATTAAAAAGAATTTGCCCGACTGGTTTATAAGTGGCTTATTTATTATGATATTGATAGCATGGCTTAAACCGGGCATTGCTATGGATAATGAAGCTTTAAACCTCAGTCATATCATTGATGTGGGGGTTGTTCTAATCTTCTTCTTTTATGGATTAAAACTAGATCCGGCACGATTAAAATCAGGCATGAGAAACTGGAAGATGCATACTGCAATCCAGGCAACCACTTTCATAATATTCCCGTTAATAGTACTTCTCTTTTATCCATTATTTAAGGGTACCTCACATGAACTTTTATGGCTGGGTATGTTTTTTCTTGCAGCATTGCCTTCAACTGTTTCTTCTTCAGTAGTAATGGTTTCAATTGCAGGAGGAAATATTCCGGGTGCAATATTTAATGCCAGTATTTCAGGAATTATAGGTATAATAGCCACTCCATTCTGGATGGGACTTTTCCTGACATCACAAACAACAGGTTTCGATTTTTCAAATGTATTGCTCCAGCTCATCATACAAATTATTTTACCTGTACTTGTCGGGTTAATGCTTCATAAAAATTTTTCACACAAACTTACTCCACATCTCCCAAAACTGGCTGTATTTGATAAGACTATCATTCTTTTGATAGTTTATGAATCATTCAGTCAATCATTTATTTCCGGAATTTTTGCATCTGTGAGTTGGGGATTACTGGCTGGTCTTTTTGCGGCAGTGATATTGTTATTTTTTATCGTATTTTGGTTCACAAAATTTTTATCCCTTCAACTCAAATTTATAAAGGAAGACAGTATTACTTTACAGTTTGCCGGCACTAAAAAATCACTGGTTCATGGATCAGTTTTTGCGAATGTATTATTCAGTGGCATAAGTGGAACAGGAATATTACTTTTACCTATAATGATATACCACAGCTTCCAGCTATTTTATATCAGCATGGTAGCACATAAGATGGCTAAGGATGATACTCTTTTAAAAAACAGGCACAATACTTGACAAGTTAAAACTCAGTATCTCAACTATAAAAAAATGTTTGGAAAGCTTATGTGTATTTCAACTTATAATTTTTCATACCTTTTCGCCAGGAAATATACATTCTCATATTTAACAGGACAGAAGCGTGAGATTATTATTTATAAGCATTTATAAACAAAACTCTAAGGTTAATTGGGCATAAAATAAAAAATTACGACATTTGTATCCTTTAATTCGAATATAAAAAATGATGACAATAGAAGAGGTTCAACAAGAGATAATAGAAGAATTTACAGCTTATGAGGATTGGATGGACAAATATGCCTATCTGATTGAATTGGGCAACCAGCTGGAACCTCTGGATTCAAATGATAAAAACGATCAGAATCTAATAAAAGGATGTCAATCGAGGGTATGGCTGGTAGCAGATAAAATGAATGGGACGATTGAATTTAGGGGAGAGAGTGATGCTGTAATTGTTAAAGGATTGGTTGCATTACTCTTGCGGGTTGTTTCGGGAAGAACTCCGAAGGAAATTTCCGAGAATGATTTGCATTTTATTGATGATCTGGGTCTTATGCAGCACTTGTCTCCTACCCGATCGAATGGACTTTTAGCGATGGTTAAACAAATAAAATTATATGCTCTGGCATATAACAGGATGGAAAGTGAAGGAGGAACTAAAAATGGATAAAAGAATAGAACAAATAATAACAAATCTTAAAGAAGTATACGATCCCGAGATTCCGGTAAACGTATATGATTTAGGATTAATTTATAATGTTGACGTTGATGATAATAACATCGCAAACATTGTAATGACACTGACTGCACCGGGTTGTCCGGTTGTTGATATATTAATGGATGATGTAACGCAAGCGGCACGATCAGTTGAAGGAATAGAAAATGTCAATGTTGATCTGACCTTCGACCCGCCGTGGGATAAATCGATGATGAGTGAAGAGGCCCGGCTTGAATTGGGATTCTTTTAATATAATTCACCCCTGATCCGGCAACAAATATATTGATATGCAAAGTCCGGCTGCACTGAATAGCGTTATAAAACAGAAAGCGGTTGAACTTGGCTTTCTTGAATGTGCCATTTTACCTGTTACCAACCTTGATTCAGAAAAAGAACACCTTGAGAATTGGTTGATGAAAGGCATGCATGGTGAGATGGGATATATGGCCCGAAACATTGAAAAACGACTTGATCCACGCGCACTCTATGAAAACGCAAAAACAATTGTAATTGTACTACAGAATTACTACACACCTCAAATACAATCGGATCCCAATGCGCCTATAATTTCAAAATATGCTTACGGTACCGATTATCATTTTGTGATAAAGGATAAGCTCCGAAATTTACTAAAAGAAATAGAAGCCATTGCAGGGCCATGTAATGCCCGTCCATTCACTGATTCAGCTCCTGTTTTGGAGCGAGCCTGGGCACAACGTGCAGGATTGGGATGGGTTGGAAAAAATAGCAACCTGATATCCACACGTCATGGCAGCTTCTTTTTTATTGGCGAACTCTTACTTGATATAGAGTTGCCCTATGACATTCCTCATTTGATGAGTGATCATTGTGGCACCTGCACACGTTGTATCGATGCATGCCCCACACAGGCAATCGTAGCCAACAAAGTTGTTGATGCCAGAAAATGCATTTCTTATCAAACCATTGAAATAAAAGGGCCTATGGATGAAAACCTTAGGGGCAAATTTAAGAACAGGGTTTTTGGTTGTGATATATGCCAGGATGTTTGCCCTTGGAACTTAAAGGCATACCCACATAAAGAACCAGAATTAGAACCGCGAAAGGACCTTTTGTACCTTACTACTGAGGATTGGTATGAGATGGATAAACCACAATTTAATACACTCTTTAAAAACTCTCCAGTTAAACGAACAGGTTTTAATGGATTGAAACGGAACCTTGAGTTCCTGAAAAGGAGCCATAGAGAAATGTGACCTGGAGATACCCAAAATATAAAATCAACCTCAGTTTCCTATTCGAATTCTATTGCCTGCTTAATATCCTGAATTAAGTCCTCATGATTCTCTATTCCCACAGACAATCGGAGCATGGTATTTCTTATTCCTGCTTTTTGTCTTTCATCTTCTGAAAATTCACCATAAATGGTTGAATGAGGGTGTATAATTAGAGACTTATTATCATTTAAATTTGTAGCTCTGCGTATAACTTTTAGACGGTTCATGAATCTATAACATGCCTCTTTAGATTCTAAATCGAAAGTTATTATGGTTCCGGGAACTCCTTTAAAGTATTTTTTTGCCAAGTAATAACGACTATCGGATTCATACCCCGGATATCCAACCTGTTTTACAGCAGGATGATCATATAAAAAAGAACACAATGAAATACAATTTTTATAACATTTTTCAACTCTGAGTTCCAGAATATCTATTCCATGAATCAGGGTCAAAGCTGCCTGTGGAGAAATGCTACCTCCTGTATTTCTAAAAACATTTTTACGTAATTTAGCAATAAAAGCTTTATCCTTATATTTGTCGCTATATTCTGCCAGATTGGGGTTCAGTTCCCACTTATAATCCCCATAATCTACAATAATACCCCCGAAGCAAGTTCCCCCACCGGAAAGATATTTAGTTGCTGATATTACTTCAATATCAACGCCTGCTTTTTTACCGTCAAAAATATTGGGTGGTGTAATTGTACTATCAGCAATCAATAAAATATTATATTTTCCCGAAATCTCTGAAAGCATTTTTATGTCAGCAATATCAAGTTGTGGGTTTGTTACCGTTTCGAAATAAATTGCACGGGTATTACCATCAATTAATGCTTCAATTTCATCTTTAGATGTAAGGGATGAGAACCGAAAATCTATGCCTAGATCTTTAAAAGTTTTTGAAAACAACGCATATGTATGGCCAAATAATTGATGTCCTGAAATTACATTGTCACCAGATTTTAGCACAGACAGCAAAGTATTGGAAATAGCGGCCATTCCGGAACCAACTGCAAGAACATTTTTTGCATTAAGAAGCAACTTTAATTTTAACTCAAGATACTCAACCGTTGGATTTGAAGTACGCGAATAAGTATGAGCCACATATTCACCTTTAAAATTGGCTTCAATCTGTTCAGACGAATCAAATTCATAGGCGACCGATTCATACAAAGGCATCTGCATACTATTATAGGGGTCATTAGAAGGAAATTTTACATTAAGGGCCTTGGTTGTAAATCCTGTTTTCTTCATCTGAACTTTTTCTATATTTATACGACTTCCCTAAAATTAAACTTTTTTACAGAATAATGGTAGATTTAGGCAATGCTTATAGCCTAATTGTATGAAATTCTTAAAATATTATACGGCATGACATTTGAGGAATAAGGCACACATTCGGAAAAATGATTGTAAAAAAATCATATTAAACAATTTGAAACGTTATATATTCAATAAAAGAATTTTGTGAAGCAAGTGAAAAAACCAATTTCAGAGGAGCAGGAGAATTCAATACCTGAAAAGAAGCAAAAGAGAAAAAAGCTAAAAAATAGAATTTTAAAGGCTTTATTACTATTAGGCGGAATAGGTTTTATTCTGTTTTTTGCATTATTTTTTGCAGTGTTCTTCGGGTATACCGGCCATGTTCCTACATCAGTGCAATTAAGAAAAATAAGCAATCCGGTTGCATCAGAAGTTTTTTCTGCAGATGGGAAACTGCTGGGGCGATATTACATTGAAAACAGAAGCAGCATAGATTTCAATGAGCTTCCTACCCACCTGACAGATGCACTCATAGCCACCGAGGATGCGCGATTCTATGAACATCGTGGTATTGATGAGATTGCTTTAATGCGGGTTCTTGTTAAAACTATCCTGTTAATGGATCGCAGTTCAGGTGGAGGCAGTACAATAAGTCAGCAATTGGCCAAGAACCTGTTTCCGCGGAATAATGTAGGAATACTATCAATGCCGGTTAACAAATTACGAGAGGCAATTATTGCATATCGTCTTGAACGCATTTATTCGAAGGAAGAAATTCTT
>DASRQG010000352.1:0-2946 GCA_035645995.1 Mariniphaga sp.
GATTTAGAGTCGGGCGATAACCCTGATGAAAGAAGAAAAGGTATTTAATTGTTAATGGTTAACTTTTCATATCACCTTTCATCAGCATTTCAATAGCCTCGTTCAATGATCCGGCACGCACTACATTACCGGAATTAACAAAGTAAATCACATCGGCATCGGCAATAGTATTCAGCCTGTGTGCTATTACCATTTTTGTTGTTGTGGCAGGGAGTTTATCTAATATCTCCTCTAACAAATTCTCAGTAACAGTATCGATGTTTGCAGTGGCTTCATCCAATATCAGTAAATCCGGCTTCCTGAGAACCGCTCTCACAAAAGCTATAATTTGTTTTTGCCCCAGACTCAAACCTTCTCCCAGAACATTTATTTGCGTTTCCGGCCCATTATCAAAACGTTGCAACAGAGCGCCAACGCCAGCTTCATATATAAGCTTTTTGAATTCTTCTGTTTGTATATTTTGATATTCAAAATTGCCATACAAGATATTATCTTTAATAGACCCACTAAACAAGAAAGGGTCTTGTAAGATGAACCCTATTTTGGCGGTACGTTCAACTGCAGAATACGATCTTATGTCGCGGCCATGCAATAATATCTTTCCTTTCACCGGATCAAACAGCCTGGCTGCAAGTGAGGCAGTTGTTGTTTTCCCTCCCCCTGTTGGCCCAACGAATGCATATGTTTTACCGGGCCTCAAATCAAAACTTATCTGATGTAAAACATTTTTCCCATCAGGGTAAGAAAAAGTTACGTCCCGGAATGATAACAGTGGCTCAGACTTAATCGATTCTGAAGCTGGCAGTTGTGGCATATGATTTTTAAGCTCCAGAACCTTTCTTACCCTTTCCCATGCTGCAAGTGCAACCTGTAAGCTGGCCCACAGGGATGCCAGTTGACGAAGTGGACTGTAAAAATTATTTACATATGCAATGAAGCTGATAAGCAGCCCGATTGTGAACTGGCCCTTTGATATGAACCACAATCCCAAAACGAGGACAATCAAAAGCCCCATGTTCGAGAACAAGGTAAATACAGGCAGGAAAAGATTGTTTGCAATGCCTGCTTTTAATGAAGCTTTATAATTATGCTGATTGATGGTTGAGAACTTCTCCCTAAAGTAGTCGCGACGGTTAAAGGCTACCACTACCTTAAAATTGTTAAGGCTCTCCTGCACTTCAGAACTTAGCATTCCCTCACTGGTCAGGCTGGCAGCATTTCTTTTTTTCACCCATGAAGTTGCCAGTTGTGTAAATAAAATAATGAACAGTGAAGGTGAAAGAGCTGCTGCACCTAAAGGCAGGTGTATAGATAATAAAAATATTCCGGCACCTGTCATAATTAACACCGAACGAAGGAACTGCATCAACGACTGTGAGAAGAATTGATTGATCTTTTCTGTGTCATTATTGATCCTTGATATGAGGTCACCTGTTTTGTTTTGATTAAAAAACGGATAAGGTAATTCCTGAAGTTTAGAAAATACTGAATTTCTTAAGTTGAATAACATTCTTTGACCAATAGAGCCCATTAAACGGGTTTGCAGGTAACCTGCCCCGAATGCTGTCAGATACATTAATAATAGAATAGCACCAGTGGTTATAACTCCCTTAAATTGTCCGGTTGTAATATAATTATCGACTGTAAACCCGATTATTAATGGCCCTGCAAGATTTAATACAGATGTTATGGTCATGGCTGTGAAAGCAGTTATCAATACTTTTTTTTCCTTCACCATATGCCCAACCAGACTTTTCAAGGAGCTAAACCCCGGCCGTTTGATGTGCTGATTTTCTTCTGTATTCAGATTATAATTCATAATGACTGGTGCTTTTTTGTGATTCATATATCTGAATATATTCCGGGCAATTGTTAAGTAGCTGCTTATGACTTCCCATTGCAACTACTTCTCCTTCCATCATTAGAATTATGAGGTCGAAATTCTTTATGGGATTAATTTTTTGGGTTACTGAAATTAAAGTGAGGTCAGGGTAATTGTTATATACATTTTTAAGGATTTCTTGTTCAGTTTGCTGATCGACACGGGCTGTAAAATCATCGAGCAGTAGAATTTTTGGATCTATGGCTAATGCTCTGGCCAGCATAATACGTTGTTTTTGTCCTCCAGACAAACTAGTACCCCTTTCCGAAACAATTGTATCAAGTCCGTTTGGCAACGAATGAATAAAACCATCCAGTTCAGCAGTATCAATTGCTCTTTGTAACGATTCAGAACTAACTGTATTACTGAATGCTATATTCTCCCTTAGCGTAAGGTTAAACAATACGCTATCCTGAAAAACAAAGCCAATTTGGTTGTAAAAAAATTCATGATTGAATGATTCAACATTTATACCATCAAATTGAACTGTCCCCTTTCCCGGCTTTATTAATCCGGTAAGCAAGTAAAGTAATTGACTTTTACCCGCAGCAGTAGGGCCAATTATTGCAGTTCGTGTCCCTCCCTTTACTTCAATTGAAACATCATTAAGAGCAGGTTTTCCATCATAAATTACAGAAATGTTCTTCAATTGTATATTTCCGCTAACAGGATTCGTTACGGTACCTTTTTCAACAGTATCCGGTGACTTAAGCACATTGCCGATCCGTTCATATGAAGCAGATGCACGTGCTATCATATTGCTCATAAATCCAATAACCATGATAGGAAAAATAAGAAGCGCAACATAACTATTGAAGGCAGCAAAGTCGCCAATAGAAAGGTTACCATAGATGACCAAGTGTCCTCCCAAAACCAGAATAATTAAAGTAGCAATATTTGCTAAAAAAGTTATAAGTGGGATAAGTGTTGCAAAATAAGTTACGATTGAAATTCCAACATCCCGGGCTTCTGCACTTGCAGCAGTAAACTTCTTGTACTCTGTTTTCTGAGAATTAAGTACTCTTATAATGGCTGCGCCAAGTATACTTTCATTAATTACTTTA
>DASRQG010000353.1:0-9160 GCA_035645995.1 Mariniphaga sp.
AGAAGCCCGGATGCAAAGAGTGCCTGGCTACGGGTGTTGGTGCCTTCACTTTCAAATTTTATCCTTGAAGCTTCAACTCCACGCAGCACCAGCTCATCTTTCATACGCATGGGGGTACTGTTAACATCTGTTGTGTCTCCGGGCATGGCAATTAAAACTGCTGATTGTGGAAAGTTTTTGGCTGCTTCAGAAGCATACCATGCACGAATAAGATTACTTTCACTTGGCATGCCACTGCCACCCAATAGTACAATTGTATGTGGAGCACCTCTTAATTCACTCTTGCTGGTTCCCAGCCAATAAATACCCCAAAACGGCAACGTTGTAAAAGCAATAATAAGGATTACAATGAATAAAATGCCTGCGGTTATAAAAAATATATGGAGTATCCTTAAAAAAAGAATATTTTTGGAATATGTATTTGCCATTTGTTTCGTTAAAGACATAAAAATACACTTAATCTTTTAACTTTTAAGTATTGAAAAATAAAGTAAAAAAGGAAATAGAGCAATTGTTTGTGCAACATTTTGGGGAAGAGGTTTCAAAATTGACGATGTTACCTCCTTCGGGTTCTTATCGTGAATATTGCAGGCTTAGGAATAATAATCGTACAGTGATTGGTGCATACAATGCCGATGTGAAAGAAAATACAGCCTTCCTGACGTTTTCCGATCATTTTAAGCAGAAAGGAATACCGGTTCCCGAGGTTTATGCAGTAAGTGATGACCAGCAAAAATATCTGATTGAGGACCTTGGGAATGTTACGCTTTTCGATTTCCTTACAAAGGTACGTGAAACTGAAGGTTTCTCTGAAACTATTATAGATGAATACAAGAAGGTGCTAAAACAGTTGCCCCGGATTCAGATTGAAGGGGGGAAAGGCCTTGATTATTCGGTGTGTTATCCGAGAGAGGCATTTGATAAGCAGTCGATGATGTGGGATTTAAATTACTTTAAATACTATTTTTTAAAGCTGGCTAAGGTATCTTTTGATGAACAGGCACTTGAAGACGATTTTCAAACGTTTAGTGATTACCTTTTATCAGCCCCTTCCGATTATTTTTTATTCCGTGATTTCCAGTCAAGAAATGTAATGCTAAAAGATGGAGCAGTATATTTTATCGATTACCAGGGTGGACGTCGTGGAGCTTTACAATACGATCTGGCATCGTTGCTTTATGATGGAAAAGCTGATATCCCTCCTGCAATCAGAACTCTTTTATTCCGCTACTACTTCGATGAGCTGCGTAATTACCTTTCGGTAAACGAGTATGAGTTTAAGTCGTGGTTTAACGGATTTGTGCTTATTCGAATCATGCAGGCAATGGGAGCTTATGGTTTTCGTGGGTTTTATGAGAAAAAGGAGCATTTTTTAAAAAGTATACCGTTTGCCATCCATAATCTTCAGAACTTATTGCCGGAGTTAAACCTGCCGGTACAGCTTCCTGAACTTACAAACGTATTGTATCAGTTAACTCAATCTGAAGCGTTGAAAGAGATAGGACAGGTGAAAAGTAAATTGACGGTAACTATTACAAGTTTTTCTTATAAAAAAGGATTGCCGGAAGACCCATCGGGGAATGGTGGGGGATTTGTTTTTGATTGCCGGGCAATTAATAATCCGGGCCGGTTACCCGAGTTTAAGTTTTTAACAGGGAAAGATATAGAAGTGCAGGAGTTCATAAAGCATAATTCAGAAATGAAGTGGTTTCTGAAGCCGGTTAAAACATTGGTTGAACAGTCGGTAAAAAATTATTTGGAACGGGGATTCACTCATCTGTCGGTGAGTTTTGGATGCACCGGGGGACAGCATCGTTCGGTGTATGCAGCAGAAAAACTGGCCACGCATTTAAGGAACAATTTCAATGTAAATGTTGTTGTGATACATCGGGAACAACAATAGACTGAGTTGAATGGCGAAGACTGCTTGTAAGAAGAAAGATTTTAAGGATCATGAAAATCCTAAATTCGAATGTAAACGTTGTGGAGCAAAAGTGAAAAAGGAAGAGAAGGTATGTAAGCCCAAAAAAATAAAAAGCTGAGGTTTTTTTGGAGCTTCATGGCTACTAATTCAAATTCAAGCGTTATTTTCGCATAAAATTTCAATCCACAAAATTCAAAATAATGGGAAGAGCATTTGAATACCGCAGGGCGGCCAAAGAAAAGCGCTGGGATAAGATGTCGCGTACATTCCCCAAGCTGGCGAAAAAGATAACAATAGCAGCAAAGTCGGGAGGGCCTGACCCGGATTTAAATGCGGCATTGCGTACTGCAATATTAAATGCCAAGGCACAAAACATGCCTAAAACAAATATTGATGCTGCAATTAAGAGAGCCATTGGAAAGGACGCTGCAGATTTTACTGAAGTTAATTATGAAGGTAAAGGGCCTCATGGTGTACTAGTGTTTGTTGAGTGTGCAACTGATAATACAACACGTACTGTTGCCAATGTTAAAAGCTATTTCAATAAAGTTGGAGGTAGTTTGGTGCCTACAGGTTCTCTTGAGTTTATGTTTTCAAGAAAAGCAGTTTTTGAATTCGAAAAGAAAGAAGGGCTCGAACTCGAGGAATTGGAACTTGAACTTATTGATGCAGGTTTGGAAGAAATAGAAGAGCATGAAGATATATATTATGCCTATGCCGATTATACCAGCTTTGGGGATCTTGGACATGCATTAGAAAAGCTTGGGATTGAGGTGCAAAAAGCTAACCTGAAACGTTTTCCAAATGATCCGGTGGAGTATTCGGAAGACCAATTGGAAGATATCGAGAAATTGCTTGATAAGCTCGATGAAGATGACGATGTACAGGCTGTTTATACCAACATTGCCTGATAGTATTACAATTGATATCATTTTCATCTCATTAGCTTTAACTACATAATTAATTAAGGGTATTAATTACACAACAATATCAGGAAAGCAGGATTCTTCCCCTGCTGTTTCCTGATGTTTGGCTATAAAATCATTCAGAATATCTAAAAAATCAGTATCCTATTCATTTCATTATTAAATTTAGAATCTAATATTGAAAAGAATTATGTCTGATGTGAAATCCTATATTAATTATTTTGCTCAGTTGTGGGATGAAAGTCCTGAATATTTTCCTGATTTCAGCCGTATGTATTCACTGGACGAGCAAATATCCAGGGAACTTAAATTTGATGAGGTATACGAAAAACTGAATGATCTTCGAACGAAAAAAAATAGAAGAGAACTCCGATCCGATAGTCCCGGCGTAACTTTCTTTCCTGTTTTTCGAAATTTCCTGGAGAATGTATTTGATTTTGAATCAGAACATCTCGAGATAATTCTTTCTGATGATTTCAGAAATGTCTCTAAAGATTTTTTTTATCAGGCACGAGAGTTTGGGCCTGAACTCTCTATTGAAAATATTTACCAGGGATTGCGAAATGTTTGGATCATGAATGGGCTTCAGTTGATGATGGGATTGCCGATAGAGATTACCCCTGCTGTTTTTGCATATAGCATGATATATCCTTATAGCGATAATCTGCTTGATGATAAAAATATTTCGGAAGAAGAGAAACATATATTCAGCCACCGGTTTAATGAACGATTGCATGGCAATCAGATTTTTCCGGAGAATCATACAGAAGAGCAGCTTTTTTCGTTGGTTCAAATGATGGAAGAACAGTACCCACGACAAGATTTTTCCGGAGTTTATAAGAGTTTATATGCCATTCAAAAGGGTCAAACAAAGAGTTTGAAGCTGCAGAGTGATTTTAATTTAGATGAATCTCAGGTAAGAGATATCTGTTTTGAAAAGGGAGGTGCTTCGGTTTTAGCAGACGGGTATCTTGTTGCAGGGAAATTATCGACCGAACAGGAGCTTGCATTATTTGGATATGGAGTCTATCTTCAATTGCTCGATGATATACAGGACATAAAAGAAGATACACTGGCAAATACCAAAACCCTTTATGCCTGTTGTAATGATCTAGATAATCCAGAGTTACGAATCAATAAGACAATTCATTTTGGCAGAAAAGTACTACAGTCCTTAAATTGTTTTAAAGGAACAGAAATGAACAAGATGCTAATTCTTATGAATCATAGCATTGAATCGATGTTGATTGAATCAATTGGACTATATTCACATTTATATTCAACAAATTGGATAAAGAAATTTGAATTACATTCTCCGCTGAGGTTTGGATTTCTAAGGGAGAAAAAGTCAAAAACTAAATCTCAAAGACTTGATATCTTTAAAAAGTATTTTGAAACGGCTCAGGTGAAAGCTACTGTTCAGAAAAACAGTAAAGTGATTTAAAACCTCTTAAGATGAGTTCATTTTCGACAATAACCGGCGATGCATGGAAATTATCATCGAGATGATTGGTAGCCAGAACTTCAAATTCATCACCTTCTTTAATTACCATTACTGTTTTATCGGCCGCAATATAGATTCTGTCGTGAACTCCTGTGGGTGAGGAGTATAATGTACTTATTCCTTTTAGATTTTGTTTTGAATAATAAGGTTCTCCTGTTTTTGCATTTAAGCATGTTAAAAAACCATTGTTCACCCTCAGGAAGTATAACCTGTTGTTTAAATGTAGAAGTTGAGGGGTATAAGGAGTATCCTGGTTATAGGTCCAAAGAATGGCATCCGTTCCTGTTATATCTCCTTTTGCTGTTTTTATATTTATAGCTTGTAGAGCGCTACCTCTGAATCCACTGGCTGCATATAATATACCCTCAGCAAAAACCGGATTAGGAATAACATTTTTCGTCATGCCTGAAGCGGTCCAGATAGTTTCCCCTGAATAGTAATCATAAGCTTTAATCAAATCGGTTGAAGTGGTGATTACCTGTAGATTGCCCTCTACATCTATTACCAAAGGAGTAGACCAGGATGATCCAACATCTCGTGGTTGTTGCCAAAGTATCTCCCCGGTATGCTTATTCAATGCATAGATACATGAAGCACCTTCGTGATCCCATTGAATAAAAAGCTTATCGTTGTATAGATAAGGTGAACTACCTTCACCAAAACTCATATGTTTTTGCATCTGGCCAAAATCGTGTTGCCATAATATATTCCCTTCAAAATCCAGACAAAAAATTCCCCTTGAACCGAAGTAGGCATATATTTTATCGCCATCAGTACACGGTGAGTTTGAGGCCCAGCTTCCTAAAACGTGGGTGCTTTCCTGTGGATGCTCACTTACAACAGTTTTTTCCCAAAGAATATCTCCATTGTTTCTGTTAATCAGCAGTACCTTAAAATCATGCACTTTATTAGTCTGATTAGGTGACATATGACTTCGCTCTGATATGCCTGCATCTGTTTCGGGAGTTGTTTCTTTGATTGGCACAGCAGTTTGAATAATAATCCTGTCACCCCATACAATGGGTGTTGCATGACCTTTGCCCGGTAATTCCGTTTTCCATTTTAAATTATGATTTTCATTGAAAACGATTGGTGGATTGCCTTTTTCTGCCGCACCGGTGTTCCCGGTTCCCCTCCATTGTGGCCAGTTTTCTGCATTCTCCTGACCATCGATTTGTAGATATGATGCAGAAAATATCATAGTGATAACGAAAGGAATAATTAGTTTGTAAAACATAGTTTTATAAATAGCAGTTATATAATATGTGCTTCTAAATTACTTATATAATATTAATATTTATATAGTTTCTGCTGAAGGACATAATAAAAAAGCTAATCCGGTTTAATGAGGCTTATCATTAGAATTTGAAGTTTGAGAAGATTAAAGGCTGAAAGATTTTCAGGATTTATTACTTTTACCGGACAGGAATAAATTATAAAGATAAAAGTTCCTGTCATTTTCATTATATGATCATTTCATGAAAGAGAAAATTATACATCTGGAAAACATAACTAAAAATTACCGTGTAGGTACTCAAACTGTTCATGCCCTGCGGTCAGTATCCATTAATATTTATAAAGGGGAGTATGTTGCCATAATGGGGGCTTCGGGTTCAGGCAAATCTACGTTAATGAACATCATAGGTTGTTTAGATACACCCTCAGGAGGTTCTTATATCCTGAATCAGAAACTGGTAAGCAGCTTGTCGGATAATGAGTTGGCAGGTATAAGGAATGCAGAAATAGGTTTTGTTTTTCAGGTTTTTAATCTTTTGCCACGTAGTTCTGCCTTAGAAAACGTTATGCTTCCTATGGTATATGGAGGTGTTAAAAAGAATGAACGAAAAGCCAGAGCTTTCGAAATGCTTAGGGAAGTAGGACTTGAAGACAGAATGATGCACCGGCCCAATGAATTATCAGGAGGGCAGCGACAAAGGGTTGCAATTGCACGGGCTCTGGTAAATGACCCGTCTATACTCCTTGCTGATGAGCCTACAGGAAACCTTGATTCTAAGATTTCGGAAGAAATAATGAGATTATTTGCCGAAATTCATAGAAAAGGCAATACATTGGTTATGGTTACCCATGAAGAAGAAATTGCACGTCATGCGCATCGTATAATCAGGCTCAAAGATGGTTTAGTTGAATCTGATACCATCAACGAAGAACCTGTTTATGGCGGAGAGCAATTAACTTTATAACCGTAAAAATGTTATAATTTCTACGGTTAAAATTTATGAAGTCAGGTGCTGATGACAAAGAAAAGTAAGATTTATACCAAAACTGGTGATGATGGTACAACTGGCCTGGTAGGTGGTACAAGAGTAAAGAAATATGATTTGCGGCTTGAAGCTTACGGAACTGTTGATGAGCTTAATGCAGCTGTGGGAGTGGTTCGGTCGTATGATATGCCGGATGCCATGAAAGAGAAGCTTGAGGAAATTCAGAATAAGCTTTTTAATATAGGTTCCAGATTGGCCTCTGATGATAAGGGGGATGCCTATACAATGAAGCTTTCAATTACCCCTGAACATGTGTTGTCTTTAGAGACTGGTATGGATGAGATGGAAGACGGTCTGCCAGAACTGACTCAGTTCATTCTTCCGGGAGGTGAACCGGCATCAGCAGCCTGTCATGTTGCACGTACAATATGCAGGCGTGCCGAACGACGGATACTTGAATTTGCAAATCATTCTACGGTTGATATTGAAACCATGCGGTATATGAACCGCTTGTCTGATTTTTTGTTTGTTTTTGCACGTAAACTTGCCGCTTTAAATAAGGTGGGAGAGACAGTTTGGAAACAATTATAAAAATAAACGAGCTGGATGCATATGATGTTATTTTTTTATTATATTCGCGCAATTGTTAAAAGCGAGTTGAAACACTTAAATCCATAGCGATGTATTGGACTCTTGAATTAGCATCAAAACTGGAAGATGCACCGTGGCCGGCTACGAAGGATGAATTAATTGATTATGCCATTCGTTCCGGAGCACCACTGGAAGTGATTGAGAATTTGCAGGAAATAGAAGATGAAGGGGAGATTTATGAAAGTATCGAGGACATATGGCCCGATTACCCCAGTAAAGATGACTTCTTCTTTAATGAAGATGAGTATTAAATTTCAGGCAAAATATAAAGAAGCAGGTTAAATACCTGCTTTTTTATTTTATACGCTGGCCAGAAGGCCTCCATCTACATATAGGATATGCCCATTTACATAATCACTTGCTTCGGAAGATAGAAATACAGCAGCACCAATAAGTTCTTTTGGGTCTCCCCAGCGGTTAGCAGGAGTACGGTTACATAGCCACCGGTCAAATTCCGGATCATCTTTTAAAGGCTTTGTGAGTTCAGTTGCAAAATATCCCGGCCCTATGCCATTTACCTGTATGTTATATTTTGCCCATTCAGCACAAAGTGCTTTAGTTAACATTTTTATTCCTCCCTTCGAAACCGTATATGGTACTATGGTTGGCCGGCCCAGTTCACTCTGCATTGAACAGATATTAATAATTTTGCCGCATTTTCGCTTTATCATATAATTTCCTACTGCCTGCGAAACATTCATTGCACCGTTAATATTTATGTTGAGTACTTTATTCCATTCTGTTTCTTCAAACGATTCAAATGGGCCACGAATGTTGATACCTGCATTGTTTACGAGAATGTCAATAGCACCCGCAGTTTCTTCAAAACCTTTAACTGCTTTTTTAGCGGCACTTAGGTCGGTTACGTCAAATACTAAAGAATCAACCTTAAAACCTTGTTTTTGAAGGTTGTTTTGTGCAACTTCAAGTTTATCTGCGTTTCTGCCATTTAAAATAATTTTTGCACCTGCCCCTGCAAGTCCTTCTGCAATTGAATAACCAATACCACTGCCTGAACCGGTTATCAATGCTGTTTTTCCTTCGAGGTTGAATAGTGAGAGTGTATTCATTTTATTTAATATTTAGATTTTCCACAAGCTTTTTTATGGGAATTAAATCAAATTCAGTTGTTGCTGCTTCATCATTTTCTGAGATGAATTGTTTGTTTAACATGAATAATTTACTATTGAATGTGTCTTGTGGGAATGTATTATCAGGAGTGAAATGTTCATAGTCAAATTGACGGAAGTTAAGCTCACATGTCGAAAGCTCCCATTCATAATCATCATTGGTAAATAATAACGGTAATCCATGGGTTCTGCAGATTACAGGCCTGTGTTTGTATATGGAGCATTCATGGTTTTTTAAAAATACACAAGTTTCGTTAGCTGCTTCTGTTGAGGGCTTCACCGGTTTAAAACCTTCGCTTATTAGCTCCTTTTCGATATAACTGAATTCAACAGGAAGGATGCTGTAGTCCATACAACATAAATCACAACCTTTAGTGCACATCATGTGAGATTTATGGTTTTTTGAGAGTTTGGCCGATACTTCATCAATTGTATCACGAATTTCTTTATAAGCAATTAAATGCTTGTTGTTGTTTTCCATAATGTTATTATCAATTGGCAGGACAAAAATCGGGAAAATTTTCTCAGTAAACCGGAACTAATTGTTAATTTTACCCTAATTGAATAAATCAGATAAACCATAAGCTTGATCTTTATGAGCAAAATTTCATCCCTTCTATTCCTGTTTTTCACAGGAATCCTGATTTCAGCACAACATGTTAATTTTAATTATCTTGATTAAAATCTACCGGTTAAAGAACGGTTGGGAATACTTATATGCACGACAATTCTCAGTTGATTAACAATCAAGGAGAAAGAGCTATTGAACCTGGATGGTTTACCATTTCTGTTGGAGGTGAACA
>DASRQG010000354.1:0-3213 GCA_035645995.1 Mariniphaga sp.
TTGTTTATCGTTTTATCCATTCGGTTCTTGAGTTGGATGTTATCAATCAAATCATTAAGGATCATGGGCATTTAGAGGGTGTGGCATTTATTAACAAAGTAGTTGAGGATTTTAATGTAAGGGTGAACCTTTATGGAATGGAGAACATACCGGAGTCGGGCAGATTTATATTTGCAAGCAATCATCCGCTAGGTGGATTTGATGGGATGTTATTGTTAAAAGCTGTAGATAAAAAACTTGGTAATGCAAAATTTCTCACCAACGACATTCTGTTAAATATTCCGCAGCTAAAGCCGCTTTTTGTACCGGTAAATAAGCATGGCGGACATAGCAGGGATGCAGCAAAAATTTTAAGCGACACATACAGTTCAGACGCACAGGTTTTGATATTTCCTGCAGGATTGGCGTCAAGAAAAATTAAAGGAAAGATCGTTGATTTGGAGTGGAAGAAACATTTCATATCCAAGTCCATCCGGTATAAGCGCGATATCGTACCGGTTTTTGTAGCAGGCCATAACTCAAAGCGTTTCTACAATGCAGCTAATCTGCGTAAATTATTAAGAATAAAATGGAACCTTGAGATGTTCCTGTTACCGGGAGAAACTGTAAGACATCGTAACACGGACGTTCACATTTATTTTGGAAAACCAATTCCATATACCACATTTGACAGTTCAAAGACGCACCAGGAGTGGGCACGATGGGCTAAGGAAGAGACTTATAAACTAGCACCCGCAGCCACTTCTGCAAATAAATAAATGGTTCAAGAGCATTATTATTCAATTTTATTAATTTTGCACACCGTTTTCATTTAAAAAGTAGTTTAATGAAAGAAATTGTAGCTCCGCTACCGAAAGAGCAGATTATTGCTGAATTAACTTCAGACAAGCTTTTACGCAAGACCAATAAAGGTGGTAATGAGATATATGTCATTACACACAAGGATTCGCCGGCAATTATGCATGAGATTGGGCGATTGCGTGAAATCACCTTCAGGGATGCAGGCGGAGGAACAGGTAAGGAAACAGACATTGATCATTACGATATCGCAGATTATCCTTATAAGCAACTAATAGTATGGGACCCTGACGCACAGGAGATACTCGGTGGCTACAGATACATATTGTGTTCGGAAGCTCCTTTTGAAGAAAATGGAGAAGTACAGATGGCAACATCGGAGCTTTTTCATCTCTCTGAGGAATTTATCAAAGAATATTTACCATTCACTCTGGAGCTTGGCCGTTCGTTCGTTCAACCGTCGTATCAATCAAGCAAAGCCGGTGCAAAAGCACTTTTTGCACTTGACAATTTATGGGACGGATTGGGTGCTCTAACTGTTGATCATGATCATGTAAAATATTTCTTCGGAAAAGTGACAATGTATACCCATTTTCACAATGAAGCCCGAAATTTGATTCAGTATTTTTTCCAAAAATATTTCAGAGATAAAAACAATCTGGTGTATCCTAAAAAACCGGTTGATTTTAATTACACAGCAAATGATATGGAAAAAATATTCACCGGCAGCAATTACAAGGATGATTACCGCATTTTGGTTCAGCAGGTCAGACAGTATGGTGAAAACGTACCTCCATTGATCAATGCATATATGAATCTTTCTCCATCAATGAAGACTTTTGGGACTTCTGTTAATGAGGGATTTGGAGGAGTGCTTGAAACAGCCATCATACTTACCATTCAGGATATTTATGAAGTGAAGTACGACAGGCACATAGAGACGTACATCCAGAATAAAAATGAGGAACAGTAGTTGCGGTTGCAACTACTTTATTGGAGCAGCAAACTTACGGACATCTTCCCCGGTGATTTTCTGATCGCATAGAATTATAAGCCGTTCAATTACATTCCGGAATTCACGAACATTTCCTGTCCAGGTTATCTTCTGAAGTTCTTCTATTGCATCATCGGTTATTTTTTTCTCATGCATACCGTATTCATCGCAAATTTGGGTTACAAAATGATTGGCCAGCAATGGAATATCTTCAAGCCTCTCATTCAATGAAGGCACATGAATCAAAATAACGCTTAACCGGTGGTAAAGGTCTTCACGAAACCTGCCATTTTCAATTTCTTGAGATATATTTTTATTGGTAGCTGCTACTACTCTTACATCAACCTTAATAGGTTTATCGCCACCGACTCTTGAAATGATATTTTCCTGTAAAGCTCTAAGCACCTTAGCCTGTGCCGATAGGCTCATATCACCAATCTCATCCAGAAATAATGTACCACCATCGGCCTGTTCAAATTTACCTTTACGCTGCTTAACAGCTGAGGTAAAGGATCCCTTTTCATGTCCAAACAATTCACTTTCTATCAATTCAGAAGGAATTGCAGCACAGTTAACTTCTACAAACGGTTGGGAAGCCCGGTGACTAAAATCGTGAATCCTTCGGGCTATCAACTCTTTACCAGTTCCATTGGGCCCGGTTATTAAAACCCTTGCATCGGTAGGTGCCACCCTGTCGGCCATTCCAATAACCTTTTTTATTGCTGAGGATTCTCCAATTATCTCAAATTTTTTACTAACCTTTTTCTTTAATATCTTGGTTTCATTCACCAGGGTAGATTTATCCATGGCATTACGGATAGTAATCAGCAACCGGTTCAGGTCGAGCGGTTTTTCTATAAAATCGTAAGCTCCTTTCTTGATTGATTCAACAGCGGTATCAATATTCCCATGGCCTGAAATCATTACTACCGGAGTATCAGGTGCCATCTCCTGAAGCTTCTCCAGAACTTCAATTCCATCCATCCCCGGCATTTTAATGTCGCAAAGGATAATTTGATATTCTGTATTTTTGACCATCTCAAGGCCTTTTTTGCCATCTTCGGCCAAATCAACATCATACTTCTCGTACTCCAGAATATCCTTTAATGTATTGCGTATGCTTCTTTCATCATCAATAACAAGAATTTTCGACATAGTACCCTGATTAATTAGGTTTAAAATTATTTAAAAAGCAGAAAACCTGCTGCCTTAAAGGTAATAGTTTTACCTGTTATACAAAAAACCCCGCATCAAATTAATTTTTCGCATAGCCTGACAACAAATACTCTATAATTTTCTGTACAGGAAACTTAAGATTCGTTTACCTCATCCTCAGGAATTACTATTTTCCGGCTAATTTTTTCTTCTGCTTTATCAACAGAGTCTTCCACTTTCTCAATTTTGTTTTTCTTATCATGTGA
>DASRQG010000355.1:0-6219 GCA_035645995.1 Mariniphaga sp.
ACCGGCGAACGAGGTGATGAATCACTTTACATAAAAGGAAAAGAAAAATAAGTAATAACATAATAAGAATTAGCTGAGAACACTATAGCTATTTCAATTAATGAGGAATACACTATGGAAGAATTAAACATTTCAATCAACAATATATGGGTACTTACAGCTACCTTCTTAGTGATGTTAATGCAAGCCGGATTTGCAATGGTAGAGGCCGGATTTTCCCGCTCTAAAAACACAGCCAACATTCTCACCAAAAACCTTATGGACTTTTCAATTGGCACCATATTGTTTTGGTTCATTGGCTACACATTCATGTATGGAGAATCCTTAGCAGGTTTTATTGGCATCCCCGATCTGTTCATAAATGATAATGGGATAGGTGATTATGCAAATAAAACCGATCTGATGTTCCAGACGGTATTTGCAGCAACAGCAGCAACTATTGTATCCGGAGCTGTTGCTGAAAGGACCAAATTCAATGCATATTTAATTTTTACGGTTGTAATAACCATTTTCATCTATCCAATATCAGGACATTGGAAATGGGGTGGCGGATGGCTCGACCAACTGGGATTTATGGACTTTGCAGGTTCAACAATCGTCCACTCAGTGGGCGCATGGATCGGATTGGCAGGGGCAATCGTATTAGGCCCGCGTGCCGGGAAATATGATAACGGTAAAGTGAAAGCCATACCCGGACACAATCTAACCTTTGCAGCGCTGGGAGTTTTTATATTGTGGTTTGGCTGGTTTGGCTTCAATCCGGGCTCTCAACTTGGTGCCGCCGGAAAAGAAAATACTTTGGCAATTGCACACATTGCCCTCACAACAAACCTGGCGGCAGCCGGAGGAGCAGTATCAGCATTATTCATGTCATGGATGCGCTATAAAAGGCCGGCTTTATCGCTTGCACTCAATGGTGCTTTAGCCGGCTTGGTTGCTATAACTGCCGGTTGTGATATTGTCAGCCCTGGAGGAGCACTCATCATTGGCCTTATTGCAGGTATTATTCTGGTGTTTAGTGTTGAAATAATTGATCAACGCTTAAGAATTGATGACCCGGTAGGTGCTGTATCTGTGCATGGTGTAAATGGAGCTTTTGGAACATTAGCTGTTGGCCTCTTTGCTACGGAAGGTGGCTTGTTCTACGGAGGAGGTGCAAGCCTTCTATTGGCTCAGCTTATTGGTGTAGTTGCAGTTTTCATTTGGGCATTCGGACTTGGCTATCTTTTATTTAAGACAATCGACCTCACAATCGGGTTAAGAGTTTCTAAACGAATTGAAGAAGAAGGTCTTGACGTTTACGAACATGGCGAAAACGCCTACAACTAAATCTCTCTTAAGTTGTCCCTCAATTCAAATTCCTACATACTTTTGTAAAAGCAGGCTTGTCATTCTTGACAGGCCTCTTTTGTTAATAACTTATTTCTTTTCAGTATTCATCCCATCACAAATAACCCTTCAGTTTGTTATTTTTGCCCATTCAAATAAATAACTACTATGCAAATTTGGTTCGAATGTAAAGTAAAATACGTGAAAGTGACTGAGAGCGGAAAAGAACAAACCGTCACAGAGAACTTTCTATTAGATGCAGTTTCATTTACCGATGCTGAAACACGCATTACCCGTCAGATGCGTGAAATGGTAAAAGGAGAATTTTCAGTCACCGATATTAAAAAATCAAGAATAGCCGAAGTGTTCCCCTACGAAAATGGAGAATGGTGGTTCAAAGCGACCATCAATTTGGTAACAGTTGACGAGGAAGCAGGTAAAGAAAAAAAGTTGAGGACACAATACATAATCATGGCAGATGATATAAAAAAGGCTCTCAACCGGCTTGAAGAAAGCCTTTCATTTATGGTTGTTCCGTATGTTATTTCATCACTTGCTGTAAGTACCATTGTAGATGTATTTCCCTATGAACCTTCAGAATCTATGATACCTGAAGGGTTTGTTCCGGTTCAGGAGGAATAACAGGCCATCAAATTCCCGATTATCCTTGTTATTTTGTAAATTAGCTGTTCTACTAATATTCGGTTTACTATGAGAAACATTGAGGACAGCAGAAAAAAATCAAGAAAAAAGAGCCGGAGAGAGATGATACAGTACATCAATCTTCAGCTGGCAGCGCTTGGACAGCCGTTATTTACAGGTGAAACAGAGGATGAGGAAAAACTGGCAAGTGCCCGTTTTATTAACCTTACCGAAGGGCTGATAAGCAGTTTTCGAGAGAAAGCAAGACTGCTTACCGGCCATCTGTCTCCTGTTGATACACGCATTCAAAATTTTATTAATGATTATTTAAAGGATCTTCCATTTGAAAAGTCATACCGGCTGCCCGATACAACTTTCGTTTTAAATCAACCCGGTATGGCCCGTGAGGTAAGTTTGCCTCCCAATGCAAATACCTTTAAAACAAAGCTGCTTACCTCCTATCGTCTCAAACAAGGTGTTTTAAATAATCCGGCTGCAGATAAACGTACTACTCAGGGAACATTTCATATAGTTGAAGGAGGACTACCCGTACCACTCGATAAAAAAGAGGTACCCAAAATTGCCTTTGCACACATGTTGAATGAAGCTCTTCATCCTTCTGATGACCTGAATGTTTTACCTTTTACTGCCAATCAGGAAAAACAGGCAAGAATTATGGTTTCGCTGCTGCTCCGGCCAACAGTTTGTCCTGAAGTCCCTGGCGTTATCAGCCAAAAGAGTATGGAAATACGCTTTTTTGCCCCCGGCAGCCTGGTAAGTAACCTTGATTTTGTGGAAACTATCTTTGGTAATGCAGGCGATCATAATCTGGCTCAAAATGATGCTGCATTAGACATCGAGCACTGGACCGGACATACCGGTTGCATAATACTGGCACCACAGCTTACCCAACTCAGGAAAAAAGATATTGACCTGCCCCATTACGATAATGCTACCGAAAGACAAAGGGCAGATGGTATGTGCTGGCATGATGAAAATGAACTATATAATGATGGAAGTGCTTTTAAAGTTACTTGTCGTGACGAAACCGGCGTCGTAGTGACATTAATTGCCGACAACTATTATGGGTATTCAAAAAAGGAAATAAAAACTCAGATCAGTTATTCTGCTAATTTGTATGGACTTGTTGAAGAAGAACATGCTGGTGGTGCTATAGCATTTCCCTGCGGAAACATGGGGGATAATATTTACGGGCAACCTTTTTCTGAAAAGTTTCAAAACAAATATTCTTTTGAAGAGGTAAAACAACTATTAGGCGACCGAATAGAGGTTAGGCCTGAGAATTATGCTGTCGATAAAAAATATCCGAACATACTGTACATCCACGAACATGCAGACATCAATATTGAAAAAGGTACAGTATCATGGGTACATGAAGGGAATGTCCATTCATTGAACCTTTCTCCAGATAAAATATACGTTCACCCTACCGGCCATAAATTTCAACTGGTTAAACATCCTGAGCAACAATTATGGCGCATTATAGACACTGCCCCGGAAGGTATGTTTTGCCATAAACCAAGTACCGTATCGGGTGGCGGCAAGTCAGAAATTTCCAAGTCGATGCAGAATGCCATTAAGTATGGTCCATTTTACATTCAAAATCTTGAAAAAGATTCGGAACTGGCTGATAAGCTTATTAATTATGATTATTCACATCGCTGGAAGAACATAAGGCCTGATGCACGTCCGTCACGGCCATTCCTGAGCCCGCATCGAACTTTAGGCTCAGCAGTTAAACTGCTTACCCCCTCTTATCAGTATAGTGATGAATACAATCAATTTCTTGAAAGCATTCCGGTCCATATAAAACAGTTGGCTTTGTATATAAAAAGGATGTACAGGTCACATCTCGACAAAGGGTCTTGGAAGGAATATCTGACTGTTGAGCTGGTTAATGGGCGCAAAGGGAATGCCCTGCGATACAAACACAACAAGATAATAGCCAGTTATGTGCGTATAGGTTTTAATCGCGATAGCCAATGGTTCCTGCATAAACTTCGTTCCGATTTTATTCCCAGCCGTAAAATTCAGACTGAAGATGATATTACTGCATCTATCACCTTGCCTGCACATCTATTAAATGACTTAAATCCTGAATATAACAACAAGAGTGTTAAACTGCTTACCAACTGCGAGAGCTACCTGTTCCAAAGGCCTGATGAAGCTATAATCAGAGGTTATGATAAGGAAGCAGAAGCTGACATTGTACAGGATAATACCTTTCTCACTAATTACGAGCCACTTACACGGGAAGATGCTATCAAGCTTTACGAGAATGCCATCGAGTTCGATCAATATACCCAACCGGTTAAAGAACTTATACAAAAGGTAGTTGATGGCAATAAAGAAAGTTATTTTGTTGCACCTTCTCATACAAGGCTGGTTAATGGCGTACCAACCAATAATCCACGTTACCTGCAACGAAACTTGTTTAGATATGAAAATCAGGAATCGTATCTTGCAGAGACAGGAGTACGTTTATTTAGAAAGATTCCTCAGGATAAGCCGGTACATTTCACTGTTAATGCAGTGCTTCCGGGCCGGAGAAATAATCCTGCTGATCGCCAAAAAAGAATCCGTCCGTTAAGTGTTTATAATCCGATTCACTACCAGGAAGTTCCTGAATTGTTTATGGACTTTATCTGCAGTCTCACCGGGAAATCTCCTTCTACAACAGGAGCAGGATCAGAAGGTGCACTTACAAAAGGTCCGTTCAATATGCTCGTACCTACTACCGATCTGAATAATGCCTTGCTATCTCACATTCTGTGTGAGTATCAGGGGTTCTCTTCTGCAGCAGGGTACATTGGCCAGGATAACAGGTTTGATCATGACATTAGCATTCTTGTTCCGGAAATTTGGGCTCGGCTTGAACCGGAAGACAGAGATGCAAACAAACTTATTGAAAATAATTGCCTCGAAAAGATTGAAGACTTTGAGTATAATGGAGAAAAGATACCGGCAAGCAGGCTTGGATACAGGATCAATAAAAACTTTGCCTTCCGCTGTATGAATAAACTCTTCGATGAACCACTCGAAGTATTTAACGATCAAATGCTTAAACCTGAACTCCAGGACATGGAAGCCTTTGTTGATGGCATTAAAAACATAACCGAAGCTCAGCAGAAGGTGGCGCTAAGGTATTTTGAAGAAGGAAGTGTGGAAGGCGCCATACCACCGCTTAAAATATTACTTCATATTATGGCTTATGGCCATTATAACGGCAAAGAACTGAATGATCCTGAATTACGCAGGGAGTTCAACAGAGAATATATTCTCCGGTCTGAATGGTACAATCAACGTCTGCAGTTAAAACAAAAGAAAGATAGTGAATTCCTTAACAGGCAGATTCAATACCTGAAAGATTTTATGGCAGATGAGAATAACAAGGAACTGATTCAGGAAATGAATATAAAAGCACGTATCGAAACTGCAGAAAACAGGCTCCGTCACATTGAATCCGAGGCATATATCCAAATGCTAAAAGGTACAATTGGCGCTGACTATGTATTTAAATGAAATTAATACCTACAGAAATGGCCTGCAACACTATGATGCAGGCCATTTTTCATATAAAATAAATCAATCGATCTAAAGGTTAATCATTACTTTGTAAAAATTAAACTCATCTCGCAGTACCGGATCAAAATGATAGTAAGCTGTGGCAATACGACAAATATCCTGTGTTATCTCATAAATATCTGCCACTTCTTTCACCCCCAGAGTATTCAAATTATTTTCATTTTCCAGTGCATCAATGCAACATTTAAATTCCTCAATATGAGCTGCAGTTTCAAAAACTTTATTGAACAAGGATTCAGGAATACCCTTTCTGCATAGTAGTTGTTTAGTCTCCTCATCAAGGTTTTGTGTAAACGTTCGTAATAATTTATACAAACTCATATGGTCTCCATTTTTAGCATCGCTGAAATAATCATCATAGCCGAGCGTACTAAATATTTCCTTCAAAAATGGTTTATTATGTTTGAAATCGACTTTCATTGAGGCACGCAGAACTTTTATGCTTTGCAATCCGGCCGCCATAACATCATGCCAGTCACGGTACTTTGGATCTTCAATGCTATCCAGACTTTCTGTATAGAATTTCCCTATTGTGTTATCAATCCATTCATAAAATGATTCAGCATATTCCGGGTCCCAATCTTTCCAGATGGAGGACAGCTCATAGATATTCTCTTTAAAAGCTTTTGCAATCTTCTGACA
>DASRQG010000356.1:0-5022 GCA_035645995.1 Mariniphaga sp.
TACGGGGAAAAAACGGCAGCCGTTTTGGACGCTTTGTTGGACAAATATGCCGATTCGGGCATTTCCAATATAGAGAGTCTGGATGTTTTAAAGGTAAATCCCATAAGAGAGTTTGGAACCCCTCAGTTTATTGTCAACAAAATCTTTGGGGGAAAAGAAAAATTCAAACAGGCTATACGGGAGTTAGAGCAAGAACTTTATGTTGCATAATTTGAGGAGGTAAGCCAAATGTCTATATCAAATACAACAAAGGCCCTGAAAGACATTATGCGTATCGATGCGGGTATAAACGGCGATGCGCAGTACATAGAACAGATTGCTTGGTTGCTTTTCCTAAAAGCGTTTGATTACAAAGAACAGGAATGGGAATTAGAGGATGATTATGTTCCGGTTATTCCCGAGCAATATCGATGGAGAAACTGGGCAGAAGATGATGAAGGCATTACCGGAGATACCCTGATTGAGCGTGTAGAAAATATGTTCCGGACATTGCGCAATTTGGATGTTTCAGATGGAGATTCACGAAAATTCCTTGTCCGTGATGTCATGGAAGGCGTAAATAACTTCATGAAATCAGGAACGCTTTTACGGCAAGTTATTAATAAAATTAACGCTGATATTAACTTTGATGAAGTAAAAACCGCTCATTTATTCAATGGGATTTATGAATCCATGCTCAAGGATCTGCAAAGCGCTGGCAAAGCTGGGGAATTTTACACTCCGAGGCCCGTTACCAGATTTATTGTAAATAAAGTGAACCCTCAGTTAGGTGAAATTGTCCTTGATCCGGCGTGTGGAACCGGCGGATTTTTAACCAGCGTCATTGACCGTTTTGATATCAAGACGGCTGATGAGTATAGAACATTGCAAAAAACCATTAGGGGCATCGAAAAGAAGCCTTTTCCTTTTTTACTGTGCGTCACTAACTTGATTGCCCATGGCATTGACGTGCCATTGATTAGGCACGACAATACCTTGCGTACACCGACAACAGATTATAGCTTGGCTGACAAGGTAGATGTGATTGTTACCAATCCGCCTTTTGGAGGAGCGGAAGAGAAAGCTATTTCTCAGTCGGTGCCCGCAGAATTACGGAACACGGAAACAGCGGATCTGTTTTTGGTACATATTATGGCGCTTCTCAAAGACGGCGGACGCTGCGGTATGGTTTTGCCGGATGGATTTTTATTTGGAACAGGCGTAAAAGCTGCTATCAAGAAAAAACTGTTGGAGGAAAACAATCTGCATACCATTATCCGTTTGCCTAAGGACGTGTTTGCGCCGTATACCAATATCAATACAAACCTGCTTTTCTTTACAAAAGGTAAACCCACACAAGGCGTATGGTTTTATCGCTTGGAAATGCCTAAAGGCTACAAGCATTTTTCAAAAACAAAGCCGATGTTGGACGAGCACTTTGCGCCTGTACATGAATGGTGGAATAATCGTAAAGAGAGCGATGTTTCCCAATATATTCCTGTGGAGGATATCGTTGCGGCGGAGTATAATTTGGATTTTTGTGGTTTTCCTCACGAAACCGAGGAAATTTTGCCTCCGGATGAATTTATTGCGCAATATCGCAATGAAAAGGCAATTTTAACGAATAGAATCGAGAGTATTCTCACAAAGCTTCAAACAGCCTTGGCACAGGAGGATGTGCTATGAAAGCAGCGGAATTGCGTCAGTCTATATTGCAAGCGGCGGTACAGGGAAAACTTGTGCCGCAGGATATACATGACGAACCGGCTTCGGTTTTGCTGGAACGTATCCGTGCCGAAAAAGCGCGACTTGTTAAGGAAGGAAAAATAAAAAAAGAAAAGCCTCTGCTTCCTATTGTAGAGGATGAAATTCCCTACGACTTGCCAGAGGGGTGGATTTGGTGCAGGTTAAGAGAACTTATCCAGATAGCAGAAAACAATAATATTCATAAAAACTTACCCGAAAATACATTAGTAAATTATGTCGATATTGATGCAATTGATAATAAAAAATATTGTATAAAGGACGTAAAGCAAATCCCTGTCAAAAGTCTCTCGTCTCGTGCGCGAAGGGTGCTTCAAAAGGGCTTTATTGTTTATTCTCTCGTGCGTCCGTATTTAAATAATATTGCAGTGGTTGAGGACGAAAAAGAAAACTATATTGGCAGTACGGGTTTTGTTGTGTTCAAGCCAATTAAAATTGAGATAAATTATTTCATTAGTTTTCTTTTGTCTCCATTTGTCAAGACATATTATTTATCATTGCTTTCCGGGTTTAATTCGCCGAGTGTTTCTCAAGAAGATTTCCTGTCCACGCCGTTTCCCCTTCCACCGCTTGCCGAGCAACAGCGCATTGTTTCCAAAGTGAATGAATTAATGTCACTATGCGATGAATTAGAAGCAGTCGAACAAGAACTGGACGCTCTTGAGAGCCATTTTGAAGAATATTTACCGAAATCCATACTTCAAGCGGCGGTACAAGGAAAACTTCTACCTCAGGATATACATGATGAACCGGCTCCAGTTTTGCTGGAACGTATACGAACTGAAAAAGTACGTCTAATTAAGGAAGGAAAGATTAAAAAAGAAAAACCTATTCCACCTATTACGGAGGATAATATCCCCTACGACTTACCAGAGGGATGGGTCTGGTGCAGGTTGGGGGAATTATGTAACTTTGGTGAAACTATTAGTGCTATGCCGGACAATATTCCAGATGATGCTTGGGTATTAGAATTAGAAGATATTCAAAAGGATACTGGTGAAATTGTTCAATATAAGACAAAGGCAGAAAGGGAATCAAAAAGTTCGAAGCATGTGTTTTATAAAGGAGATGTTTTATATAGTAAACTTAGGCCATATTTAAACAAGGTAACAATTGCGGGAAAAGATGGATATTGCTCGTCAGAGATATTACCTTTGCAGTTTTGTAAAGATATTTACCCACAATATGCCATTTGTTTTCTTCGTAGTCCTACTTTTGTTGATTATGCAATAGAACGCTCGTACGGAGTAAAAATGCCTCGTTTGGGAACAGAAGACGGAAGAAATGCTCTATTCCCTCTTCCCCCTCTTGCCGAGCAACAGCGTATTGTTGCTAAAGTAAATGAATTAATGGTATTATGCGAAGAAATAAAGGCAGTAAAAACTAAACCCAATGAACAAAGGGATACTAACAAGGTTATAGACTTTCCGGCGGTAAAACAAGATGGGCAGATCCAGTTAGCGGCTCGTGGAGAAATCGGTAAAAAGTCTTCCAACGAACTGATGCAAGCGATTGATGAGATGTTTGCGGGGGATGAATGATGTTTACCGCAAACACTCCGTCGTCCAAAGCAAAATGGGTTTTGGAAACAATGGGTATAAAGTGTGTTCCGGCTCCATATTTTGACGATATTGCGCGTCAGGAGAAGATAAAAGTAAAGCGATGTTCTTTGCCATCAGAAAAGGATTTGAGTGGAATGCTGATATACAGAGGTGAAATGAAAGGTATCCTTATCAATACATATATTGAAAACATCGGACGCCAAAACTTTACTTTTGCCCATGAGCTTGGCCATTATTTTTTAAAGCATAAACCTCCATATGTATTGGAGGAGGAGTCAAGTTTCAGATGCTCAAATCAAGACATGGAAGTTGCAGATAACTATTCCTCTATAGAAGCTGAGGCGAATCAATTCGCTGTCGAATTGTTAATGCCTGAGTTGCTTTTTAAGCCACTTTTAGCAGGAACTGTTTTTGATTTTACCTTAATGAGTAGTTTGGCAAACCAGTTTTATGTATCAAAGCACGCGTGCGGGAACAGGATTTTAGACTTTATGAAGGAACCCTATATTCTTATATGCTCGAAGGGGACATCCATTACCGCAATTAAATGTTCAAATGCGGCCAAGAGATTTGGGAAAGCAGTAAAGAATATTCCCACAGAAAGCCATGCATACAGAGCGATTCAATATCAACAGAATCAAAAGCAGTTCTATCTTTCGCCTGGCTCTGTATGGTTTGGTCAATTGTTTAGTAATATTATTGTTTACGAGTGCACGCGGGGAAATTATGAGCATGATGTATCTATGACGATTTTAAAAGTAGAGTATCCAACTATTCTGCCTGTGTAATTTACATAAAAGAAGGTAGGAAAATGATTAATAAGATATTAAATGAACAGCAGTTAAAAGCTATATGCGATGTTTTGGCTGACACTAATCGAGGACTTACAAAAACTGAGTTGGCTCGTTTGCTTAAACAGTGCCAGATTCCTGTGATGGATGACGGAAAATCAAGTAATGGTTTAACATATACGGTTGGTTTAAATAAAAGGGATTGGCTCTATAAATGTTTGGCCAATGAAATAAACTCACATAAATCGTTTGAAAGGGTATTTATCTTTATTGAAAAAGCTTTAAATCCTGTTAGTTACACAAGTGAAGAAAGTAGACAAAAATATCATTTTCTTTTTGAGGAAATAAATAAGGTTTTGCTACTTATTGGGCTGAATATATCAAATGAAGGTAAACTTACAGAAGTTGCTCAGGCAAAAACGCTTGAAGAGGTTGATAGGCGGGTCAATAATTTAAGAAGACAGCTCTATAACAGAGCTATTCACCATGAAGTCAAAAAATATTGTATTCAGGATTATTTGAGAAAGGATTATTATGATGCAGTATTTGAAGCTGCGAAAGGATTAGCCGAAAGAGTTCGTGAAATTACTGGATTAACTACTGATGGTTCGGCTTTGTTTCAAAGAGCATTTGCAAAAAATGACCCTTATATTTTTTTAAATTCGTTAAAAACGGAGAGCGAAATCAATGAATTTCTGGGGTTGAAAGAACTACTTGAATCGATATTTCATTTAGTAAGAAATCCTGCAGCACATACTCCAAAAATAAATTGGAAAATAGATGAAATCAAAGCATTAGACATACTAACATTGATTTCATTTGCTCATAAATATTTAGATGAATGTCATAAAGTTCCGCGAGGATAAATTCAGAAGGGAGAGTATCTTTGTGAAATAATACTGATCTTTGAGTAATATGCTGGGGTC
>DASRQG010000357.1:0-8637 GCA_035645995.1 Mariniphaga sp.
AACTCAGAGGGCGACTATACACTTGAAGCACCTCAGGATGCAGTTTTGGTATTTTCATTTGTTGGTTTTCAGACTCAGAAAATAGCTGTCGAAAGCCGGAATGTTATAAATGTTGAAATGGTGGAAAGTGTTGAAGCCTTGGAAGAAGTGGTGGTAACTGCCTTGGGAATAAAACGAGAAGAAAAATCATTAGGTTTTTCAGTGGGCAGAGTAACGGGAGATGAGCTGTCGAGAGTAGCTCAGGAAAACGTTTTAAATTCTATGGCGGGTAAGGTGTCGGGGGTAACTATCAACTCAACCGGAGGAGCAGGTTCAACGGTAAGTATGGTAATCAGAGGGGCAACATCAATGAGTACCGACAATCAACCGTTGTTTGTGGTAGATGGTGTTCCTATATCTAACACAATGAATAATGTGGGTGGATTCGGAATCGACAATCGTGTTGACTATGGTAATGCAATTGCAGATTTGGATCCGGAAAGCATTGAAAGTGTATCGATTTTAAAAGGGCCCAGTGCAGCAGCATTATATGGAACACGAGCAGGAAACGGAGTAGTTTTGATTACTACGAAAAAAGGAGCTGCAGTAAAAGGAATGAGGGTATCAATTACATCAAATACCGTATTTGACATACCTGTTGAATACCTGAATGTTCAGAACAAATTTGCGAGCGGCACCTTTTCTTTCAGGCCGGAAAATGTTGGCGGAGGCGTTCTGCCTCCGGTAGATCCAATAGCAGGAACTCTGGCAGGTCCGGAAAATGACAAAGGATATTGGGCTGTGCAATGGCATTCACCACTTGATGCCAACGGAGTTGCAGTTCCGATAGAATTGAGATCCTATCCCAATAACATTAAGAACTTTTTGAATGAATATGGCTTTACTACCACTAATGGCGCGTCTGTTTCAAGCAGCAATGAAAACCTAAACTACCGGTTAGGAATGACCAATATGACACACACAGGGTTAATTCCAAATTCAGATCTAAACAGAAACGGAATTGTTTTGGCAGCCAATTCGAAAGTAAGCAAAACTGTAACGGTTAGTACAGATATAAACTTTACTAATACATGGGCCGAAAATCGTCCTGCTTCTAACCGTGGAACGAACCCTTTGCAATGGGCTTACAATCATCCGAATAATATCGATATCGGATTATTGAGAGACTATGGTTCGGGCAATGACATCAAACGTGTGTCTGCCGCTCATGAAAATCCGTATTTTCTTGCATATGATATTAACAACAGCTTCAATCGATACAGAATATATGGAAATGTAGCAGCAACCTGGGAAATATCACCGAGTTTCAATATAATGGGAAGGTATTCATTGAACAAATCAGATGAAATTCGTGAATCAAAGATAGCACCCGGTTATACCCAGGAGCCTAATAACGGGGCCTATGGAATCGTTACAAGCAATGGACTGGAACGGAATATTGACGCACTTGCTACTTATTCAGTGGATGGAGATTTATTAACCTTCACGGCCTCTGTAGGTGGAAACATGCTTTATTCAAAGGGCTCCACAATTACCAACTCATCAAAACCGGGAGCCGGATTAATAGTTCCTAATGTTTTTACAATTAAAAATATCAGCTCCGGTTCATTAGATTATGATAGTTACAGATTCCAAAAAGGCATCAATAGTGTTTATGCGATGGCCAACTTTGATGTTGCTGATATAATATATCTGGATGTTACAGCCCGTAATGACTGGTCTAGTACCTTACCTCCTGAAAACCGGTCATATTTTTATCCCTCAGCATCATTAAGCCTGATGATAAATGAGCTTTTCGACATGGGGGAAAACGTTGAGATGATTAAGCTTAGAGGTGGTTGGGCTAGAGTAGGTAATGACACTTCACCATATCGTTTATTTGCAACTTATCAGGATGCTGGTCAATGGGGTGATGCAATAAGACTGGCTAAACAAAGTGGACTGCTTAGCCCTAACCTGTTACCTGAGGAAGCCACTTCCACAGAAATTGGAACTGATATCCGACTGTTCTCAAACAGGTTACGTTTTGATGCTACCTATTATAAAGTAGATAACAAAAATCAAATTGTTGGTGTACCTCTTGCCTCCTCTACCGGCTCAAGCAGCATACAGATTAATGCCGGATTGCTTCAGAGCAAAGGCTGGGAGGTACTACTTGGTTTAACGCCTGTACAAACAACAAACTGGAACTGGGATTTGGACATCAATTTCACTAAAAATGATACCTGGATACTAGAGCTTGCAGAAGGGTTGGATTTCATTGAGTACTGGGACGAAGGCAGGGTAAAGAACATAGCCTATGTAAAAAATGAAGCCAATGGACAAAATGGACGAGTAGGAAACCTGTATTCACGAAAGGTTATGAGAGTAACCGACCAATCGTCAGAATTTTATGGATATCCTATATTAGAAACCGGAGTGGAGGCAGAATGGCAGGGAGAGGAAGAATATTCACTGGTTGGTAATTACAATCCTGATTTCATTATGGGGCTTCAATCATCTTTGTCATATAAAAATTTCACCTTAAGCATGACCTTTGACTGGCGTTCCGGTGGACAATATGTCTCACAGACCTCAAGATATCTATCCGAATCGCTTCTAACACAAACATGGCTGGATGAACTAGTCAATCCTGGTGAATTAGGAGGTGGCCCCAGCCAGGAACTTGAAGATTGGGTACTGGCGAATAAAGACTGGCTGCTGTTAAGTGATGATGCACGACCGGTAGGTGGCCCGGGACCTGAATATGGTGGATTTGCAGAAAACTTTAGCGGTTACACAGTTTATGATGCGGTATTTGTTCCTGGTGTAGTGGGCCATCATGATGAAAATGGAAAGTTTATTCTTGAAAGAAAAAATCTGGGGAATGAAGGTACATCTTTTTATCCATATGTCTTGAGTTATCAATGGGATATTGGGGAGGTGAATATGTTTGATGCTGACTATGTAAAACTTCGGGAAGTATCGTTGAATTACCGGTTGCCTGGCAGTGCCACATCGAAACTCGGACTGGAGGATGTGAATTTCTCAATATACAGTCGGAACATTATGCTATGGACAAAAGATTCACGCTTAGGCATTGATCCTGAAAGAGCTTATCAGGCTGAAGGCGGAGGTAGATTTAGTCAGGGTGTTGAACGATATAATGCTGAACCCTGGGTAGTTCCTATAGGTTTTAAACTTGGGTTTTCATTTTAACCAATAAAACATAAAGAATTATGAAACAAATAAATCATATCATAATCAATACATTAGCAATGATTATTTTACTCGTCAGTTCTTGTAAAGATCTGGATGAACTGAATATTAACCCTAATGGTGTGGATCCCGAAGTTGCAGATTTGAACTTACTGATGCCAACTATTCTGACAGGAGTGGGTCAAACCGTTGTTAATTTAGGATTTGGAGACCTGGCAGGAGTAATGCAGCACACTCAGCATGATGGATGGTCGGGCGGACACAATGATTACGACTGGAATAACCTGTCGCACAGTTGGTCAGGGTACTATGGTATCTTAAGAAACAACAATGAATTTACGAAAAAAGCTGTAGAAGGTGAATATGCCTTTCATCAGGGAGTTGGGTTGATAATGGGTGCATATACCTTTGGACTCATCGCTGACTTATGGGGAGATGCGCCCTATACCGATGCTCTGAAGGCTGAGGAGGGAGTTGAATTCTTCAAACCTGTTTTTGACAATCAGAAGGATATTTATCTGGGTATACTTAAAGATCTAGAAAATGCAAATACTTTACTTGCAGGAAGCGATGACAACTATACAAATATTTCTACAACACAGGATGTGCTTTATGGAGGTGATGTTATGAAATGGCGGAGGCTGGCCAATTCCCTTGCACTTAGATATTATATGCGCTTATCCGCCAAGGAATCTGCCATTGCAGAGGAAGGAATCCGAAAAATCACTTCCGATCCAGTAACCTATCCTTTAATCATTCAATCGAACGATGATGCCAATATAGGATACATAGGGAATTCAGCTTCCGACTCATGGCCCACTAGTATGGAATTTGATCCTGATCCGAGTGGTAATTATATGCGAAAAAAAATGTGTGCAACGTTGGTGGAAAAAATGCAAGAATTGAATGATCCGCGTTTAGGTGTTTGGGCTAATAAAATTGAAATTCCAATAGTATTGGTTGGAGGAGAAGGAATTGACAGAGTTGTTGATGGCAGAAGAGAAGTATCACAGGATGTAGTAGATGCCTATGAATCGACATTTGAAGTGAGCATCGACTTTGATACTGAATATATCGGCATTCCTCCATCTATTTTTACAGCACCACAATACAACATGAACCCAAACCTTGATCAAGGGGTGTATAATCCACATTGTTCACAACTGAATGATATTTACAAAGAAAGTGAAGGACCATTATTGCAGATGAGGCTCATGTCGGCAGCAGAAGTACATTTTATTTTGGCTGAAGCAGCACTTTATGGCTGGGTATCCGGAACTCCGGAAGATCATTATGCTGAAGGAATCCAACAGTCGTTTAATGCGTGGGGAGTAGGAGGTTCATTTGAAGATTATTTGTCTGGTGCTCCTTATGATGGACTGGAAAGCATCATTAATCAAAAATGGATTGCCAGCTGGTCTGCAGCAGCAGAATCATGGTTTGATTATCGCAGAACAGGATTCCCGTTGTTACAAACAGGAGAATCTGCCAGAAGACAGGCGTTACCACTTCGTTTTTATTATCATTCCGACAACGAGATAGCCAAGAATCCGGAAAATGCCAATGCAGCCATTCAGCGACTTGAGCCAACACAATATAAAGGTTCTGATGTTAGCAATAACAGTGCATGGTCGAAAATGTGGTTGTTACAAGGAACGGGTAAGCCTTATTAATCGGGCACTAAAAAATAAGTTGAGGCAGACAACATAAAAGTGTTTCTGCCTCAATTTTTAATTGTCAGTAGTTACATTGGTTGAATATCTTAGATGAAAAAGCTCTCGATTACATCTGTTCTAACAATTCTCTGTATTTTAATAAGTTGGTTAATTTCAACACGACCAGTAGATAACACTCCATTCTATAATACAGCCTACTATTCAATTAGCCAACAGAGAATAGAATTCTTAGAAAACAAAACTAATTCTGCGAAAGATCAACTTCATGCAGGATTCTCAAAGGTAAGCATCACCCCTTTGCTCCATCAAGGTGAAGAGAATCTTGAATTGGATAAATTTGACGAAATTCCCCTTGCCGGATATGGTGACCGAAAAGGAGCTCCGGCAGCAGGTATTCATGATAGTATATTTATAAGAGCTGCTGCTTTAAAAGCAGGAATAAAGGAGGTTATTATGGTAAGCGCAGATTTACTTATTATACCTCCCGATATCACAGACTCTTTAACCTCTTATCTTCATAGAATAGGCATCAATAGGGAACAGATTTTCCTTGCTGCCACACATACCCATTCAAGTTTGGGTGCCTGGGGCGGAGGAATTGCTGGAAGAAAGTTCTCGGGAGAAGAAAATGAAAATCTAAAAACGTGGTTAACCATCAAATTTGCAAAAGCAATTACCAAAGCAATTGAGGATTTAAAACCCGCAAGCTTCAGTTCAGGCAATTTTAATGCAGGGGAATTTACAAGGAACCGTTTAGTAGATGATAAAGGCACTAAGAATGATGATTTTAGTTACATCCTGATAAAACAACATGGCCATAAAGATGCAATTTTAGGTTCCTTTTCTGCCCATGCTACTACTTTAGGGAAAAGCAACATGGAAGTGAGTGCCGATTACCCCGGCTATTGGGCCCGGTACCTTGAAGGAAGTTTTACAGATTTCGCTTTATTCTTTGCAGGTTCAATGGGAAGTCAAAGCCCAATCAGCAAAGGTGAAGGGTTCAACAAGGCAAGTTACTTAGGAGAAGAGCTGGCGAAACGGCTCGTAAATACTATTGATACCAGTAGTTTGTCCAATGAAATACTTTTGACTTCTATATCGTTGGAACTCCCATTACCACCCTACCGTTTCAGATTAACTACCAAAAGGACGCTCACTACATGGCTGACAAAAAAACTTATGCCGTATCCTGATAATGCAGTAATTCAGGCAATAAGGCTCAACAACACGATTTGGATTTCGACACCTGCTGATTTTAGCGGGGAATACGCTGTACAGGTGCAAGACAGACTGTCTGCACAAGGTTTTGAATCGAACATTACAAGTTTTAATGGCAGTTACCTGGGTTATATTATCCCTGGCCGGTATTTCTACCTTGATAAATATGAGCCAAAAACAATGGGATGGTATGGTCCATGGATGGGAGATTATACAATGGATTTAATCCGACAGCTAACAAACACTATTACTGAAACTGAACATCATCTAAATTAAAATGATTCAAACACACTTCAGGATTATATTCAAAATAATTGCCTCGATAATTTCATTGATTGCATTCGTAATTCTAACTTTTATTGTAGTTGCACTATGGCGAAACGTTTTTACTTATCCACGGCTTGAAAAAGAAGTTGCTACATTCAATAACAAGTATAGAGAACCTGCTTCAATTATAGATTTAACCACCTACAGAGGCATTATACATGCGCACAGCTATTGGTCGCACGACAGTGAAGGTACTTTAGATGATATACTGCCGGCTGCTAAAAATGCCGGTATCAGTTTTATTTTCTTAACAGATCACCCTCATGGTAATATTGATTCTTTTCCCAGAGGTTATGCCGGTTATTATGATGGCATTTTAATAGAACCGGGGAGCGAAAAACAAAAACTTGCTGTTTGGCCTTTGGTAACAACTGTTATCGATTGGACGATCGATAATGATAGTCTGGTAGAACAAGTTGTTGAAGCAGGTGGAATGGTCTTCTATGCACATACTGAAGAACCTCACGATTGGGACAATCCATGGTTTCAGGGTATGGAGATTTATAATTTCCATACAGATACCAAAGATGAAAAATTATTACCCAATGTCATCAACTTTTTGATTAACGGCAATCAATACAGACAATGGGCCATGCAACAAATGTTTGATGAACAAACCTCTATCCTCTCTCGATGGGATTCACTAAATCTCCACCGTAAGATTGTGGGGTATTCTGCCGTTGATATTCATGAGAATCAAAACATACGGGCACGCCAGCTGAATGATACTACCATAGTATGGTATGGCCCCAATGCTAAGCCGTTCCGAACCGGCAGGAAAAACTTTTGGAATAGATGGTTGTTCTCTGAACCGGATTCTAATGGCTGGGTTTTTAAACTCATGATCGACACCTACAAGGAAGGCTTTAACCACATTGTTAATTATGTAGTAGCTGACACCATAAATGTGGAATCAATCTCAGAATCAATTCTAAACGGTCATCTCTACTCCGCATTTAAAAGTTTGGGTGATGCACATGGTTTTATCTACTGGTCGGAGAATTGAGAAGGGGGGATCAATGGAATTTTAGGAGATTCTGTGATAATAAATGAAGCAAGGTCCTTACATGCTGTTTCACCCCTGCCGGGTATTTTTAGATTGATACATAATGGCGAGGTTATAGAACAAACAAAAAAAGAAGGTTATGAATACTCCAAAACGGGAAATCTTAAAAAAGGGAATTACCGATTGGAAATACATATTAAATTGAACAACAAATTAGTTCCATGGTTATACACCAATCCTATATACCTCTATTAAAAGAATCGTTGTATGAATTATGATTCTATTATTTACAAATACTTTTTAAAAAACTCATTCATACGTTCCACCATAAAATCATTAACTCTTTGAGAAACATCCATTACGTGTGGCCAAAATGGTAACCTGTAATATTCGTTTGCTACATCCAGTGAGTCAAGCTTTTCCTTTAGGAAATCGGACTGGCTTACAGGTACCAACCGGTCAGAAGTTCCATGAAAAATTAACGTTGGAGGACTATCAGGATTCAGCCATATAACTGGTGAAGCCTTCTTATACACTTCAGGATTTTCGTTGAATGAATGTCCAAGAAAATTCTCAACAAGAAGCTGATTCCGTGCATATTCAGTAGTAAGATCAGCAGGGCCATAAATATTAACTACAGCTTTTATGTGATGCCTTCCAACAAGATTAAATTCAGGCGGCATATCATTGCCACTTCCGCTCCATCCATAGCCGGCGAGCATGGCCAGATGAGCGCCTGCTGAACCTCCGATCAATGCAATCTTAGTCGGGTCATAACCAAATTGCTTTCCTTGATCTGCAAGCCATTTCACAGCATCACAAACATCTTCGATAGCGGCGGGATAAAGCCCATCACTTAAAAGCCGATATGAAACTGTGGCAGTAGCATATCCCATCCCGGCAAACTTTAAAATATATACAAGATAATCGGAACGCTTTCCTCCCTTCCAACTACCTCCATGAATAAATACCAGTAGAGGTAATGGCTCTGTTGAATCTGCAGATTTGTAAATATCCAGTTGCAGCGACTTCCCATTGATATTCTTGTACTCTAAATCTTTATATGCAGTAATTGAGGCTGGAACATCAGGCTTTAAATCTGCCAGTTGTTCGAACCCCAACCCTACTGCCATCAATGCTATTTCATCATAATAATAACCTATTGGCAGTCTTTCGGGAAACAGGAAGCTGATCGTACGCGGTGAGCCCAGT
>DASRQG010000358.1:0-2426 GCA_035645995.1 Mariniphaga sp.
AGAGCAGGAAAGCGCTTATATATAATAAATGTTTTTTC
Source organism: Mariniphaga sp. (assembly GCA_035645995.1). Taxonomy (GTDB): domain Bacteria; phylum Bacteroidota; class Bacteroidia; order Bacteroidales; family Prolixibacteraceae; genus Mariniphaga. Next base: position 39 of record DASRQG010000358.1, read on the forward strand.
ATTTTTTTTCTGTTTAAGATATTTGATTTTTATAGCTGAAATGAATTCTCTAATACTAAAAAATCGTTGCTATAGGACCACTAAAAGCTTTTTTATTGTTCAATAATCGTCAAAGAATTAAAACCTTGATTTTTAACAAAAGGTCTTCTTGTGGCGTTATATTTCGTAGTATTTGGGTCATTTGATCTTGTCGTAAACTCAGACTTTCCCCAAATAAATGGACGGGCAATATCTCCTTTTTCCATATACAACATAGCGGTACAATAAGATCCAACCACAACTCCTGCCGGTGCAGGACCGGAATCTGAAGGATATCCGTTGTTACTTTTAATGTCATATTTTTTTATTCGGTTTGATCCCATCACCTGCCAAATGGCTTCCCAATAATTGTGTTCTTCGTGCTGTACAGGAGCTTTTTCCAATGCAAAAGCAAATGTGGCTAGGTAAATTCCGGTTCTTGGAGCAACAAACTCACCAGTGGCATTATCCCAGTTATTTTGTGGTGTTCCGGAATCCATATCTACCCGTACATCCCAGTTAGGCAAAAAAGTGGAAGTTTTAGGCGGGACACCTCCTGTATAAGTGCCCGCTTGAACATATCCTCCAGCATCTACTCGCACCACATCGTTATTTTTTTCAGCCATAATCACAATACGCGGTTTTCCTTCAGGATGAAATGGAACCCATTCTGTACCATCTGAATATTCAATAAATCCTTGAATTCCTCCCCAGGTAGGAGTTGGATTATAACGTAAAGCTCCTTTTCCTGCCTGAGCTGCTGTTTGGTCTGTCCAGCCAATGGCTAATGTTCCTTCTTCTGAAATCGAACGTAAATCCATTTTCAAAATAGGATTGTTCATTTGAACACCCATTCTTCCGTCTTCAGTAATAATGGTATTTTCACCTTGTGTTTTCACCTCCATTGGATGTGTGGAGTTTTTATCTCCTATCAGCATCTGAGCAGAAACCACAGAAGCAGAAAACAAAGTGAATATTATATAAAATGATAATTTCTTCATCATATTCTTTTTTAAATCTCTATAATGCTAATCCGATTTTCATCGGCGTTTCCGGTATTGGTTTTAGACCGACCCAAAGTATGGTAAATTCTAAAATGAACTGTATCTCCTTCTTTTAAATAAAATAAAGCTGTTGCATTTCCTGCAACTTCAATTTGAGGGGTATAATTTGTATGAAATCCAGGAAAAGAATTCAATCCGCGATATTCTTTAATATTATTCTGACTGTTACTGCTCACAATAATAGATTCAATATAGGAGTTGTTATTTACTTCACCTGATGATAATGTATAGTTTAAACTCACATAGTAATAGCCTTCTCTTGGGGCGGTAAAAACACCTGAAGAATTATTAAATGCATTATAATTGTCTTCAACCGTATTAAAATCGGCATCGATAATACCGCTGATTTCCTGAATTTGGAAACCTTGAAAACGTGTATAGCCATCTAAGTCCTCTGTAAAGCCAGTTAACCCATCGTTGTTGAAATGTCCACGTAATAGGACTTCGCCATCGTTGGTATACTCGCCGGTTGCCTTGTTGTTAAAGTTAGCTTCGGCAGTCAGTAAAGTCTCAGGACTTACGTAAAGCGTACCCTCGTTGTGTAAATCACCGCGTTGGGCGAAAAGAACTAAGGGACATAGGAGTATTAAGGTTAATATATATATTCTCATAGCTATTTTTATTTTTTAGCTTGATTAATCAACATAGGATTGGTAAGAATTAACGGCTTTGGCGGACATTCAATATCAAGTGGATCAGCAGGCATAGGACACTGAGATCCTAAACTTGTCAACCCGATATTGTCGATATAGAAGCGACTTCCTGAACTATCTTCCAAATCGTTTCTTATTTCAAGATATACATCTTCAATTGTACAATGGATGTCTTCAACAGGCGGAACCTTAAAATACAATTGTACGTTTGACCATTTATTTTTAGCTGAACTTGTGTTTGAAAAAGTCTCTGTAGTATATGTTCCTAATAACTTACCTGTTGACTTCTCCTTTATATCTATAGCTATTTTCGCAGGACCTTCTAAAAGGTACATCCAAAAAGATGCACGATAGGTCTCGTCATGCTCTACTGTAACTTCACGCTTATAAAAAACATCTAGATTGTCATTCGTATTGACTGCTAAAAGAGCTCCCCTAGCAGTTCCTGAAATATCTGTAACAGCTCCGGCTTCTGCTATGATGTCGTCCAGCATACCCGGTGTCCAGAAATAATTGCTTAAATCATTTGGATCCCAACCATCTTTAATATATAATGGAGAAACAACTGCGTAATGACCATTGTCAATTCTCGCTTCACTGTTTGTTCCTGATGGATAAGGTGTTCCGAAAGAATAGCTATCCAGAGGCATATA
>DASRQG010000359.1:0-6327 GCA_035645995.1 Mariniphaga sp.
AAGGGATTTATAGTGCATGTGAAGCTTTTAATTAAGATAATACACAACACTTAATTCAGTTGCTGTGAAAATCCACAGCAACTGTATTTATGTTAATATTTCCTCATCACGAATAATCATCAGGATAGCTGAATGTGGTAATATGATAAATTTTTCTTTATTAAATTCAATTTCAAATCCGCTTTTACTCAAATAAACAGCTAAATCACCACGTTGAGCCTGTAACGGAACATATTTAACATTTTCCTGCTTTTGTTTCCAAACTTCATCCTCTTCAGTAACAGCAGGGATAGGATAACCCGGCCCAACTTTTACTATATATCCGCTTTGAATTTGCTCACTCTCCTGCACAGTAGGAGGCAAATACAATCCGGATTTTGTCTTTCCCGACGATTTTTTAGGCTTAACCAGCACACGGTCGCCAATCATGATAAATTTTTCAATATCCTTCTCTTCAATTACAAGTGACATACTAACGTGTTTTTTCTGCAAAGATAGAATTTATTAAAAGATTCGGTCTATTCATGCTGCTACAAAGAAATGAGAATACTAACTAAAGGCCAAAATCTTCTTTTTAATATACTCTTTAAATACTTGTAAAAAGATAGATTTATCTTAAATTAGAGCAGTCAACAGAAAAAATTATATTATGAAGAAAGACTTGAATAAATACAGCAGGTTGATTACACAGGATGACACCTTACCGGCAGCGCAGGCTATGCTCTATGCGATTGGTATGTCGGAAAAAGATCAGACTAAAGCTCAGGTTGGAATTGCAAGTACCGGATTTCAGGGAAACCCCTGCAACATGCATTTGAACAAACTGGCTGCCGAAGTAAAAAATGAAGTGGATAAACTAGAAAACCTCTATGGCTTAATATTTCATACAATAGGAGTCAGCGATGGCATAACCAATGGAACAGAGGGAATGAAATTTTCGTTGCCGTCCCGTGAAATTATTGCAGACTCTATAGAAACAGTTGTAAGTGCTCAATTTTATGACGGATTGATAGCTATAGTAGGATGTGATAAAAATATGCCGGGAGCTATGATGGCAATGGCTCGTTTAAATCGTCCCGCCATATTAATGTATGGAGGTACAGTCAGGAAAGGCAGCTATGAAGGAAAAAGTCTGGATATAGTATCTGCTTTTGAAGCTTATGGTGAGAGAATTAAGGGCACCCTTTCTGATACCGATTATAAGGGGATCATTCGTCATTGCATTCCTGGTGCCGGCGCATGTGGTGGTATGTATACAGCAAATACCATGGCCTCAGCAATTGAGTGTATGGGGATGAGTCTTCCCGGCTCTTCATCCAACCCTGCAGTCAGTACTGACAAAGAAAATGAATTTAAACGCGTAGCTGAAGCAATTAACTATGCGCTGGAGAATGATATAAAGCCTTTGGATATTATGACACGTGAGGCCTTTGAAAATGCTATCACATTAACTATAGCTTTGGGAGGTTCTACAAATGCAGTAATTCATTTACTTGCTATGGCCAGAACTGCAGGGGTAGAATTATCGCTTGATGATTTTCAACGTATAAGCGATAAAACACCATTTATTGCGGACCTTAAACCCAGTGGAAAGTTTCTGATGGAGGACCTGCATCAAATTGGAGGTATTCCGGCTGTTATGAAGTTTCTGTTGAAGGAGAACTTTCTGAATGGGAACTGCCTCACAATAACCGGTAAAACCTTGGGTGAAAATATTGAAGCATTTCCTGATCTTCAAACGGGACAGCAGATCATTCATCTGTTGAATAATCCAATTAAGAAGACAGGCCATATTCAGATTCTATATGGTAATTTAGCTGAAAAGGGTGCTGTTGCTAAGATTACCGGTAAGGAAGGAGAAGTTTTCACAGGGCCTGCACGGGTATTTGAAAATGAATTTGAAGCCATTGAAGGAATTCGTTCTCAGGTACAGCCGGGTGAAGTAATTGTTATCCGGAACAGTGGACCAAAAGGAGCACCAGGTATGCCTGAGATGCTGAAGCCGACAAGTGCTGTTATGGGGGCCGGCTTAGGTAAGGATGTTGCATTAATCACGGATGGGAGATTCTCAGGTGGATCTCATGGGTTTGTTGTTGGTCATATTACTCCCGAAGCATATGAGGGCGGAACCATAGGCCTTATACGAAACGGAGATAAAATCACTATTGATGCAATTAATAATCGTATTGATGTAGACTTACCTTACGAAGAAATAGAAGCACGCAGAAAGGCCTGGAAACGTCCTGTTCAAAAATCTTTAGCAGGAATTCTAAAAAAGTATCGTAATGAAGTATCCTCAGCCTCTGAGGGTTGTATTACCATATTTTAAATTGCATAATGGACACCACTTAAAATACTTTATAAAATTTTATCAGCTAAAATGATATCACATTTATATGTATGAGAAGTGCTTAATGAAATTTAAAATTATAGATTCCGTCTTGTAGTTAATTCATTTTAACGCATACAAATTTGAACAAAAAATTAAAATCCATTGCCGAATCAGGTCAATGGATTTTAATTTTATAATATCAACAACCGGAATGAATAAAGAAATAATTCCTTAAACGGCAATTGAACTTCCAATCAGGAAGGTAGCAGCCAATGCAATAATAGCATAGAGTTCAGGGAATACAGCAAGAATTAAAGTTTTACCTGCAACATCATATCCCGAACCGATAGCCGCTATACCATTAGCACATAATTGCCCCTGACGGATAGCAGACAGAAGTCCTACCAGTCCAAGAGCCAGTCCGGCACCGAAAACAGCAGCAGCCTCTCCCCAACCTAAACCGGCTGAAAGCAAGCCAAAACCATTAAGCAGGAAGTACCCGGCAAATCCATATAACCCCTGGCTACCCGGAAGTGCCGTCAGTAATATATAACTACCAAAAGCCTCGTTGTTCTTTTTCATGGCTCCAACGGCCGCATTACCGGCAATAGAAGTACCATAAGCACTGCCAACCCCTGCGAGGCCGACCATTAAACCAATTCCAATGTAAGCAAAAACAATAGGTTCCATTCTTCGATTTATTTTTAAAATGTTATTACTTGATATTTATTCTATTTTACCGGAAGCAGGCTCAGAAAATGGTGAATAGGCCTTACCCCCGCCGGAAAATCCGGCATTTTTATAAAATTCTACAAAAGTTAATCGTATTGGATGCACAAATGCTCCCAGTGATGCCATAAATATAGTGATACCATGTCCAAACAACAGTATTATAATCATAACCAAAGGCCCGAAAATAACATGATCAGGGCGCATACTCATTGCCATGCTATTAAAAACAAGCCCTAATATTGCACTTGACACGCCTAATGCAAACAACCGGATATAAGAAAGGATATCACCCAATAATCCTGTAAACATGTTATATACATCCCAAACTCCTGCACCAACATTTATGAAAACATTTCGTTTCGGATGGTTAAATATAAACACCAGTAAACCGGCGATAATAAATATCGCTGTTTGTGCGTATCCGGCAACATCAGCAGAAATGGTTCCTGACTTATTCAACCCTAATACTGCCCCAATTCCCAGAATTAGTATCAGCCAACCAATAGTTGATAATGAATATAAAAAACCATGCGTTCTGGAAATATTTATTATTTTTAAAACCATTCCAAAAATAATCTGGACTGCTCCAAGGATAATGGCTAAATAAAACAGCTGATCAGTATTGATCATATAGCTTTTAAACTTCTCAAGCCATGGCACTTCAGCATCAATTAAGTTAATGCCAAAAAATGTTCCGGTAAGTAGTCCAAATATAACAGTAGCAAGTCCCAGCCATTGAGCCAGGGTAAGCACAGACTTCATTTTCACCATCTTTCTTTTAAAGAAAGTAGCAGCTAAAAGAATAACTAATCCATAACCTGCATCTCCCAATGAGAAGCCAAAGAACATCATATAGAATGGAGCAAAGAATGGCACCAAGTCGAGCTCACGGTGATTAGGAAGTTCATAAAGGTTTCCGATTACCTCATAATGTTTTGCAAACTTGTTGTTCTTAAGCAGAATTGGCACCTTATCCTCTTCATCAGGCTTTTCTGACACATATAGTATCTGTTGTTCATCAAGATATGCATCCAGTTCATTCTTTTTTTCATCCGGTACCCATCCCTCCAGCATCCTAACAGTACCTTCAATGACATCAGAGGTTTGAAGAACTGCATTTTGTTCGGCTAATTCTCTATGTAAATCATCGCCGTATGATTTTAACATATCGATACAACATGCAGCCAGATTGTGCAATTCCATCTGTAACTCTTCGGCTTCTGCTTTTACCTTCTGCATCTCATCATTAACTTGCTGCAATGATTTACGAGGTAAAGCTACCTCGTCTGCTTCAGATATCTCATCGGAAACTTGTTCTTCTCCATTACCAGGATCCCTTTCAATTTTCAAAAAATACCGGTAACCATCCAGATCTCTAATCACCTGAATTGGATATTTCTCTTCCCATTCAGGTTGATATTTACGAATAGAGATGTACATAAAACGGATTCTCAGGCCGGATTTCGCCAATTCTTCAACAGTTGTCCAGTCAAAGTTTCCCCAGGGAACAATTTGTTTTTTATCTTTTTCGAGCTGAAGCAACTTGTGATGATTGTGCTCCATCTCCTTTTCCATCTCTTTTAATCTATTAAAAACTTCCTCTCCCGACCTATAAGAAACCGGTTTTTTCTCCTCAGCAGGATGAAGGGATTCAAGCCGTTGACGGGCTTTATTAACTTCCGACAATTGTCTGTACAGTTCCTGCATAGAAGCAGTAGGTTCTGATTTCCGTGTACTGATATGAACCACACCAATACTACGAATCTTTTGCAAGAATTCCTGATAAGTTGAATGGTGAATCAGGAATGTGTATTTATTCATTGGAACTATCATAGTTCTGCCTCCTGTCTCTGTTTTTCCTGTCGATCTTTAACAATCTTCTGCGCTGACTTTGACAGATTTTCCTGGTCTTCAAGGAATCTTTTAATTTTCCTTATTGCATCTTGGAAACCTGGAATCTGCACCTTTTCATAAAGATTCACCTTTTGGGTTGTTTTCTTTCTTGCGAAATCAAGCAACTCCATTTTTCTCAAATAGACTTCTCGTTCGATAGCAATTGCAGCAACAGTGCGGATAATAGCAATACCTTCTGCAAACCAGGCCGGCTGATTAAACAGGTTGGTAGTATCTGTTTCAAAGTCGATATCTTCAAGAACAGGAGTAAAAACGCCTGCAATTTTTTTAGAAGAAAGTTTCACATCACTTATGCGAATTAGTGACTGGTCGAATTCTCCCCACAACCTTGCGATATTATCGTAGCCCGCAATATTTTCATTATATTGATCAGCAAGCTCCGATGCCTTATCCTTGGCCCGTTTAACCTCCACCCTCAGCGCTGATTCCTTATTTTTAAGGGTAGGTAAGGCTCTTTCTCTTACCTTCAGCTGCTTATCGAGTGTTTGCAACGCTGTTTTATTGTATTGAAAACTTATGGCCACGTATTGAATTTTATAATATTAAAATAATATGATTTATGCCTTTCTTCCGGTTGTATAGTCTACTGAACCCAGAACTTTTCAACCAGACTTTCCCGAATTGCTACTTCAGCCTTATTAAAGTGTTTTGAAAACAATTGCCATGTAATGTCAAGCATTGTATTAGTATCAACATTCACATCAATAGCCAGAATTTTGTCGGAATACTCTTTGGCAAAATTCAGAGTTCTTTCATCGTAATCAGTAAGGTCAAAACCATTTTCCAATTTAGTACGGGCATTTGCAGCATCTGCATATAATCTAATAGCAGTATTCATTACTTGTGGATGATCCTCACGAGTCTGTTTACCTATAACCAGTTGTTTCAAACGCGACAGAGAACGGAATGGATCGACAATTACTTTACCAATTTCGGTATCCCTTCTAAGAAACAGCTGCCCTTCGGTAATGTACCCGGTGTTATCAGGAATAGCATGTGTAATATCACCTCCCGATAAGGTTGTAACAGCAATAATTGTAATTGAACCACCAGAAGGAAACTGTACTGCCTTTTCGTAGATCCGTGCCAGGTCTGAATATAATGAACCGGGCATACTGTCTTTTGACGGAATCTGGTCCATACGGTTGGAGACGATGCTGAGCGCATCGGCATAGAGCGTCATGTCGGTGAGCAGCACCAGCACGCTTTCGTTCTTGTCCACCGCAAAATATTCGGCGGCAGTGAGCGCCATATCCGGGACCAGCAGCCTTTCCACCGGCGGATTTTCGTTGGTGTTCACAAAACTGACAATCCGGTCGAATGCGCCGGCATTGTCAAAAACATTCTTG
>DASRQG010000360.1:0-6584 GCA_035645995.1 Mariniphaga sp.
CAGTATCGGTAAATAAACCCAATGCCTCCAATCCGTAAATAGCATTAACCCGATTTCCTGTTCTGTATAAATAATCATATTCATGGATTTCATCGGTCTTAACAACTTCAGTTTCTAACATGGTTAGAGATGAACCAACACTTAATTCTAAATCCTGTGTTAACGATGTATTCCAGTTAATTCCTACTTCAATACCTTTATATGCATTCTCCCCAAAATTTTCATAAGGATAAATCCCTCCTAAATAGTCAGAAAAGATACTTGTTTTTTGAGATATCATGTCAGTTATACGAGTAGAGAAAAGATTTAAATCCCAATAAAGTGTACGATCAAATAAAAGCCCTTCCAATCCAATGTTTAATTCTTCTCTGGCCTCAAAGAAAAGATCATAATTTCTTTCAAAAAGCAACTCATAAACAGGTAAACTCCTTGAATTATCATTCCATGAAACTCCTCCCGATTGTGCATATTGACTATCATATAAATAATATCCCGGAATGGTAATGTCAGTAAGCAAACGACTTGCTGTTGCTGTAAGTTTTAAATGATTAATGATTGAATTGTTTGATATAAAGTCTTCGTTACTTATAACCCAACCCAATCCTACTGATGGAGAAAAACCAACTCGATTTGATTCATGCAACTTAGCAGAATTAATTAGCATTCCGTTGACATCTATTATATACTTGTTTTTAAGCATATAGTTTATCTTCGATCCTAAATGAGTGTTTTTATAGGGTTGAATTAAACCGGTTTGATTTTTCTGTTCACCATACAATAATAAAGAAACAGACAATGCATGATTTGGAAATATTTTGGAATAATCAAGCATACCATTAAAGCCCAAATTACGAACAACATTTGGGTCAGAAATTCCTTGCGTACCTTCAAATTTATCTACACCTCTTTTGATAAGTGAAAAAACTTCCTCACCACTTTCCCCAACATTCCACTGAGGTTCATATACTGCATATGTGTTATTTTGCAATTCAGCATATTGATTATAATAATCAAGTGCAAACGCTGTTTTTAAAGTTAACCCGTTTATTATTGATTTTAAATCAAATTCGATTCCTGTATTGAACTGAAATGAAGTATTAAATTGAGTAGAATACCCCCCAAGATTTAAATTGCCCCATAAGTTATTCAGGTAATTTGAATTTCCACCAAGCAAATACCTGCCATTAATTAAAGTAGCAGATTCTTTTATTTCCTGATGTCCGGGAACTAAAGATGTATCTATCAAAGGAGGGTATAAATTTGGACGTAAATTCGATGCATCAGCCCAAAAATTGCCGTTTGCCCTTCGTGAAATATCATAGATAGCAGCAATTCCAACATACGATTTAATGAAATCATTTATATTAAAATTAATGTTGGAACGGACGTTGAATCGCTGGTCATGCTCATTTTGTCCCTCACCCATATTAACAAATGTACCTGACTGAGTAAATCCTGCGTTTACATAATATTGTGCAAACTCCTTGCCGTCTGAAAATTCAGCAACTACCCGTGTATTCGGTTTGTATGAATTTAAAAATTCAGAACCGAAATAATCAGCATCAGGATACCGTAGAGGATTCATCCTGTTTCTGGTATTTTCTATTGTTGTATTCGAATATAATGGTTCCAGTCCGTCATTTGTCCTGGCTTCATTATACAAAAGCATATAATCGGCAGCATTCAAAAACTCAGGCAATTTAATTGTCTTCCCATAACCATGCTCAGCAGAAACAGAAAATCTTCTTGAATCAACTTTCCCTCTTTTTGTAGTAATTAATATAACTCCATTTCTACCTTGTGATCCATATAAAAATGCAGCATTGGCATCCTTTAATACTGTAATCTGTTCAATTTCTTCAACTCTGACAGAACTTATTGGGCGAGGCAATCCATCGATCACAACCAATGCCTCTCCAACACCACGAAGATTCAATCCATTCATTTTACCTGGAATACGTCCCCGTAATATTTCAGACACGTCAGTCTCACTGTCGTTTTTAAATAACTTTGATGGATCAATTACGGAAACTGCTCCTGTTACTCTTTCTTTACCGGATGTAGAAAAAGGTAGATGTATTTGCTCATTAGATTCGAGGGAATCTCCCTGGGCAATATTTAAAAATTCACTTGAAGGGTCATTTTGTATAGAACCATTAACTGATATAATGCCTAGAACCAGACAAATAAAAGTTACTATAACTTTTTCACGCATTGTATTACAATTTTTTATTTTCATAGGGTAATATTATTAGCTACCATCCTGGATTTTGATTCCATCCTTCGTACAGTAATACTTGGTCCGTAGGAAATGGAAACCAATAATGTTTTAAATCAAAAACTATTGTTTTTACAACTCTCTTTTCAAAAAAGCTGTGATCTCTTGGAAAATCCAAACCATATAATTCTTTATGGCGTGTTTCATGAGCAACATACCAACGACGCAGGTCATCTCTTCTTTTCGATTCAAATGCAAGCTCTACGGCGCGTTCATTTCTTATTCTTTCACGGAATGCTTCCTTAGAACCGGTAAATTTTGAATGCACATCAGGCATGCCTGCACGATTACGTATTATATTCACTGCATCAACTGCCGTAAGATCAGCTCCCGGTGCTGTTCCGTGGGGACCATAAACTTCATTCACTGCCTCCGCATAAAATAAATAGATTTCAGCCAGGCGTATTAACGGAACTGTATGAAATCCCATTCCACCATTCCATCCACCATCGAAGTTATTCCAGGTTACATGTATGTATTTTTTCATACCATAACCCGTAACACTTTGTCCTGCCCTTCGTTCCGATCCACCTGTATACATTTCGGCATTTAAAGGCATGGAAATACTTATTGGATCACCATCTTTATAAATGTTATAATAGAATCGGGGATCTAGATTTTCCCATGGATTTGCAGGATCGAATCCTGATTCAGGGTCATCGATTGGTAATCCATTAATTGTTTCAAACTTTTCAATAAGATTTTGTGAGGGAGACTCAAAATGGCTTCTTCCTCCAACCCTTCTTGGAACCCATTGGTCTACATGATATTTACTATACATTCCATAATAGGGGGGACGAAAAATATTTTCTTTACTTACGCCGGGTTCCTGATTTGCCTGTCCAACTGATTTAAACAAATTTCCATATGTTTCGAAAGGTTCTAATGAATAAACACCCTGATTTGCAAGCTGAAGTACCTCCCAAGCAGTATTTGCGGCATTGGTTAAATATTCATGATTATAATCATACGTACCAGTTGCAGCACCATTCATCAAAGGGCTTCCAGAATATAGTTGCACTTCCGTAAGTACCGCAAGTGCAATACCTTTGGTAAGCCTTCCACGGTTGTTGCCCAAAGTCCTTTGTCCGGCAGGATGATCATCCCAATCAACAGGCAATAACTCTGATGCATTTCTTAAATCCAAAATTACTTTATCAGCTGCTTCATGGAAATTTAATGCCGGAAGCTTCATTTCGTCAGCTGGTTTTAATGCCTGATCGATATAGGGTATACCTCCCCATTGTTTCATAATTTCCCAATGGAAATATCCTCTAAAAAACAATGACTGCCCTTCCAAAACTGCTCGTTCTTCCGGAGTGGCATCTACTAAATCATCTAAATGTTCAAGTGCAATATTTGCAATACGTATACCATGCCAACTATTGTCCCAGATTCCTCTACCCTGGCTGATTGCCTGTCCTGCAACATATATATTAAACTGAGGCATGTTCCTGTACACACATTCTCTTGTTTGACCATTAACTACCGGCCAATAATCCCCTTCTTGCAGTAACCTGTTCCGAGACGCATGAACAACATCATCACCCCAATTAAAATAAGGTGCTTCCCATGGGTTAAATCCACGATCAATTATTTGAGCGTATCCGGTTTCAACGTATCCCTGATAGTTAAAGAACGTAGTAAATACATCCTCCTCGGTAACCTCAGCCTCTATTGTCTTATCCAGATATTCCTCACAAGAGAAAACCAAAATTGAGACTAGTATTAATATGATATATTTTAATTGAAATTTATTATACATGATAATATTTTTTTAGAATGAAACATCAATTCCTATATTAATATGCTTTAGCTTAGGATAAGCTAAATTTTGATCAAGGCTTCCTCTTTCATTGTCGAATGGCAAATCCGACCAAAACAACAGATCATTACCATTAACATATACTCTTAAATTTGACAATCCAATGTGCGATAATAGTGCCTTAGATAAAGAATAAGATATTTCAGCAGTTTTCAACCTTAGAAACGAACCATCGTAATGATAATATTCTCCAATCGGGGAACTAGTTCCTACCCTGGGTGCCTTAAAGGCTGCATCAGGATTTGACGAATGCCAGTAATCAACACTCAACTCACTTAAATTCGATTGTGGTTCAAGCTTTGGCGTGTCATTATTAGGTTTAATAACCTGAGTAATATTTGTAACACCATAAAACTGAATCATAAAACTAAAATTCTTATAATCAACACCCAGGAAAGAACTATAGGTATTTTGAGGTCTGTTATTTGGGAACCCATAAGGAATATTATCATAGGTAGAAATTATACCATCTCCATTAAAATCAATGATATCCCAGTCACCCGGCAATTTATATTGATTATTTTCAAGGCTGGTTTGGGCATAAACATCATCCCAATTTGTAGCTATATCGGAACGTATCTGCGTTTTAGTTTGGCCAATTGCAAAGCCTTCAGTCTTTTGATAAGCTGGAAAACCTTCAGGATCTTCTGCTTTTAATATTACATCCTGTGCACGTGTCAGACTTAACCTGACCCAATAACCTAAATTATTCGTGATTTTATATCGGTGTGTAGCATCCAACTCAATACCTGAAGTTTTTGTTTCACCAATATTTGCAGGCACTGGAGAAGCTCCAAAATAATCAGGAATATTACGTCTGTCGGAGGTCATAAATATATTATCTCTTGTATCATGAAAGTAATCAGCCTCCAATGCAAATAAATTTTCAAATAACGATAATTCAATACCAATATTCTTTTTAAATGCTGTTTCCCAATTTATATCAGGATTGGCAATAGTACCTTCTCTAAAAGCTTTATATATACTATACATTGATCGGGGGTCCCATGTCCCACTAAAATATCCATCATTAGAACCAAAATATGCTTGTCCTACGGTACCAAATCGTAAAACCCTGTCATCACCCGTAATCCAGCTATCGAGATATCCCCAACGAGGTATTCCGGCATCACTACCTACCATCCCGGCCGATCCTCTTATTTTTAATTTCGTCAGCCACTCCAAATGATTCAAAAACTCCTCATTGGAAACCATCCAACCTGCGGCTACTGATGGGAAAAAACCAAATCTGTATCCGGGACCAAATTTTTCTGAACCATTATATGCACCATTAACTTCCAGAAGATACTTGTCATTATAGCCATAAGTAATCCTACCCACCCAGTCTTCCTGGTAGCTTGGAAAATTTGCACCACTTGCATCTTTTCGCCTGCTGAACAGCAATAATCCGGTTATATCATGAAGTCCAAAATTCCGGTCATAGTTTAACGATAATTGATAAAAAATACTCCGTCGTAAAGCACCCGAAGTAGGACTTTCAGGATTAACTCTCCATGGTCTTAAAATCCAGTCATAATCATTTACCGGTAAGGCTCCATTTGGATAAAAGTACGAAATTGCAGCAGATGAATCAGCTGCTGTTACTGCACTTAATATTGATGGATCAATATGTTTGAACATCGTTTGCCCCTGGTTTCCTCCATCTATTATATTAGGCCCAACCGATCCAAAATAATTATCGAATGATATTCTGCCATCTACTGACAATCCTTCTGTAACAAAATCTAGATTTTGCAGTAATTTAAAATCACTGCCAATGAACCCTCTGTTTTCCTTAGCAACACCGGCTTCCTTTAATACTGCCAAAACATTTGGGGGATTAGTATTACCTGGAAGAAATCCATACATTCCGTCAGAATATTGTGGTACATAAATATCCGGGGCAAGATTATATACTGAAGAATACACCCAACCGGGATAAAAAATATTTGCACCACTTTTAATTCCGGTATAACCACTTAAATTAACAGAAAATACTGTTGATGAGGTGAGATCAAAATCCAGGTTTCCCCTGAAATTTATTCGATCATAGGAATATGATGTATTATAACCTTTTACATCATTTTCCCCTGATTTAAATATATCTCCTTCATGTGTGTACCCTACAGAAGCAAAATATCGTGTTAAATCATTCCCTCCACTAACATTTAAGGTTACCTGCTGGTCTGTTGTAAAGTCTTTAAGCATTACATCAGGCCAATAAATATTTGGATACAACTCAGGATATTTTTGAGGAATTTTATAATTCTCAATTTGTTCTGTTGGCATAAAATAAGCCCACGATGCTTCATTTGTCGAAACCTCATGAGCGATACCCGCATTCTTCCAACTCTTTGCGGTATATGCTTCAGCCATAGTACTTATTTTGGATACTGTTTTAAAAGTATTGCTGGCTGTCAATGATAATTTTGGTTTACCTTTTGCACCCCTTTTAGTTGTTATTAATATGACACCATTGGC
>DASRQG010000361.1:0-2674 GCA_035645995.1 Mariniphaga sp.
CAAGTGGTTGTAGGTTCTTATGACCTGAACGACATCACTTGTATTGAAGGAGAAATTGTAAATCCTAATTATATTGGAGAAGAATTACATTATATGATTCGATTTGAAAATACAGGTAATTTTTATGCGGAAAATGTTGTAGTAGCTGTAGAAATTGATGCTGAAAAATACGACATAAATTCACTACAAATTCTTAACACATCACATTCTTCAACTGCAAGAATAACAGATAATACATTAGAAATATTTTTTAATCAAATCTATTTGAATCCAGAAGCTCAAGGAAATATTTTGTTTGTAGTAAATACCAAAGATACTTTATCAGAAGGCGATTCGGTACAGAGCAAAGCTGATATTTATTTTGATTTCAATTATCCGATAATTACCAATGATGCGGTTACGCTTTTCCAAGCCACAATGAGTATTGAAGAAAATATCAAAAACATTGATTTAAAATTCTATCCGAATCCAACAACCGATTATTTCAACATTACTTCTAAAGCTATAATTCAGTCAGTCGAATTATATGATATTTCAGGAAGATTGATAAGAACAAGTTTAGTAAACGATTTTGAAACGAAACAAAACGTAATTAACCTTACTAATGGAGTTTATATCTTGAAAATCAAAACTCAAGAAGGAGAAGTTATTGGAAAGATAGTGAAGAAATAATGAATCTTAACTTTTAAACATTATGAAAACATTTTACAAAACACAAATTGGAATTATTCTAATTTTTCTAACATCTTTAGGTCTTTATGCCCAGACTCCGGGAAGTTTAGATACTTCGTTTGATGCAGGAACAGGAACGACTATTGATTTTTCAGGAATTTCTACTTCTGCTTTACAGGCTGACGGTAAGATTTTGATAGCGGGACAATATTTTACTTCGTATAATGACATACAAACAAGAAATATAGTTCGTCTGAATACAGACGGAACTTTTGATACTTCTTTTAACTCTGGAACAGGATTTTATGGGCCAGGATATAATTCTTCTGCAAATGCTATGATTGTGCAACCTGACGGAAAAATTATTGCAGTAGGTAGTTTTACTTCATATAATGGTCAATCCCGAAATAAAATTGTACGGTTACATTCAAATGGAGATATAGATATGTCTTTTGATGTCGGCACAGGATTTATTACTACTTATTATGGTACTATTAGTGCCCTTGCTTTACAGGCTGACGGTAAGATTTTAGTTGGAGGTAGTTATTCCTCATATAACGGACAACAAGCAAATAGTATTATTCGTTTAAATACTGACGGAAGTGTAGATACCTCTTTTGATATAGGCACAGGGGTTGGAATTTCTTATTCTCTAACAGGAGATGGTTATATATATGATATTGAAGTACAACCTGACGGAAAAATAATTATAGGAGGAAGTTTTAATGTGTACAATGGACAAAGCACAATAGGAAGTATAGCTCGTCTGAACTCGGACGGAAGTCTGGATACCTCATTTGATATCAATGCAGAAATTGGAATTAACTCCCAAGTTCATTCTATTACTATGCAGTCTGACGGTAAGATTATTGTGGGAGGACGTTCATTTGTAACTCCCATTCCGGAAAATCAAATTAACCTTATTCGTTTAAATTCTGATGGAAGTTTAGATACCAGTTTTGATATCGGTTTAGGTTTTTCAGCCAATGGAGATTCAGTTCTTATCAAAAAAGTTATAATCCAACCTGACGGAAAAATAATTGCAGGAGGAGATTTTTCTTCATTAAATGGTCAAGATTTAAGACGGATTTCCCGATTCAATTCAGACGGAACAATAGACGAAGCATTTGACATAGGTAGTGGATTCGACAATAGTATTACAGATATTCTGTTGCAGTCCGATGGAAAAATTATTGCAGGAGGTCGGTTTTCTTTTTATGATGGGCAAGGTCAACAACGAATAGTCAGATTAAATTCTGATGGAAGCAAAGATAATTTTTTTGATATAGGAACAAGTTTCCGATTAGAAAATACTTCTGATTCAGCACGTCCCAACAGTTTGGCTATACAGCCAGATGGAAAAATTATCATAGTAGGTCAATTCTCTGATTACGATGAACAACCGGCAATAAGCATTGTTCGGTTAAACTCCGATGGGAGTATTGATACTTCATTCCAAACAGGAACAGGGTTACGTGCTCAAATAACTAATGCCGTAGCTGATGTGAAAAAAGTTGTATTACAGCCTGATGGAAAAATACTTGTGTGTGGGAATTTTCGTACATACAACGGTTTAGTAGCACGAGGTATAACTCGCCTAAATGTCGATGGAAGCTTAGAAACTATATTTGACACCCCTCCTTTTACTATCCACACTATTGATATACAACCGGACGGAAAAATTGTTGTCGGAAGTGATTTTTCTCCCTATATCGCCCGATATAATGTCGATGGTAGCTTAGACACATCATTTAATGTTGGAAGTAGCTTTAATGACAAAGTTTATACCGTTGTTTCTCAACCAGACGGTAAAATTGTTGTTGGAGGAAATTTCACCCAATTTAACGGACAAACTCAAAACAGAATATCACGTTTAAATCCGGACGGAAGTTTAGATTCAACTTTTAACCAAGGAGGTACAGGAATAGGGAATCATAGTCAGTATATGACAATAGCAATACAACCCAACGGAAAAATTCTGGTAGGAGGTTCGCAAATTAGC
>DASRQG010000362.1:0-2228 GCA_035645995.1 Mariniphaga sp.
TTTTAGATTCATTGAAATTTAGAATCTGCCTGCCCAGCCCTTCATGATTTTTCAGATTACCGGCACCCGGCATCCCACCAGGCAATACAATCATCTTGATTTCATTGTAATTAACAGCTTCGAATAAAATATCAGTAATGATAGAAATGCCATGGGAGCCTGTTACTTCTTTGTGGCCGGTAACTGATACCACAATGGTTTCAATCTCAGCTCGTCGTAAAACATCTATAATGCTTATCGCCTCAATTTCTTCAAAACCTTCTGCTATATGTACCGCAACATTGTCTTTCATAACGTATGTTTTAAATAAATATAAAAAAAAAGATCTCCGAAATTACGAAGATCTTTTTAAATGAGATTATTCAATATTAATTGTTCGAAAATTCATTCAGAGATTTTTCAAGTTTCTTACGTGTAAAGAAGATGCGGCTCTTAACAGTTCCAAGTGGTAAATTCAGTTCTTCAGCAATTTCTTTGTATTTGTAACCTTCCAAAAACATTGTGAAAGGAATCCGGTATTCGTCGTCCAATGCATCAATACTTTTATGGATCTCCTGTGTGCTGTAAAATGAATCTGGTGCCGGATAAACTTTGTCTTTTGAAAACAAAAGATGAAAATCGTTGTTAGAATCATCAAATGTATTTCTTGTTTTTACATTCCGGCGGTAATCATTAATAAACGTATTTTTCATGATGGTATAAATCCATGCTTTGAAATTGGTGTTCTGTGTGAACTTGTCGCGATACGTTAATGCCTTGAGCATTGTTTCCTGGAGTAGGTCATTTGCTCGTTCGGAATCTGAAGTTAAACTTAATGCGTAGTAGTGCAATTTGTCTCTTAAACCGAGAAGTGCGTTGTTAAATTGAATCTGAGTCATGGCGCTTTTATTTTAGTTTGTTAAAATTCATTTTTTATGGTTGAAGCAAATATAAGGTGGATGCAACATTTTTAAAAGATTTTAAACTCTTTTTATAGTTGTATTTTTCTATCATATATTGATTTCTTCTATCCATATTAATTTCTAATGTTTATTATGCGTATTATTAAATCTTAGATACCATTACTTAAAATCTGTGCCGAAAATCATTGAATTAATGCAACATCCTAATTTTTAATCAAGTTAGTGATCAAAATGAAGTAATGATTGTTATATTGAAATAAAATACTGTGGGGATAAATACACACTTGTGTCCTCAAATTTCCACAACCCACTATCAACCTGATATAATTTTTAGTCTACTGCAATTTCAACTTGTGGCAGGGTTTAGTAATAATCTTTGCTCTGATATCAAATATTATTTAATTAACATCAACTTTTACACTCCCTGTTTGAATGTAATCAATATAAGACTTGATTATCTGCTATATTTGTTGAAAACATTTTAGATATGAAAAATTTTAATCAAAGCAGATCATCAAAAACTGTATTGGTCTTCAGGAAATGGGGCAGGAGGAACTACTCACTATTCTCAACTCTAAAAAAAATTGTTCACATTTCTGTTCTGTCAGTAGCCTATTTCTTTACAGTACCTGACATTTCTAAGGCATCTGTTCGTGACACTTCAGATGTGAAGATGCAATATGATATTGATGAAGTTGAGGTTACAGCATCGAGGTTACCGATGGTGTATTCACAGCTGGCTCGTGTGCTCACAGTTATTGAGGCACAAGAAATTGAACGAATGCCGGCTGAAAGTATCCAGGATCTTTTGGAATATGTTGCCGGTATTGATATAAGGCAGCGGGGTGCTGAAGGTGTACAGGCTGATATCAGCATCCGGGGTGGAACTTTCGATCAGATTTTAATTCTCCTTAATGGTATCAATATTACCGACCCCCAAACGGGGCATCATAATTTAAACCTTCCGGTTAGCCTCTCACAAATTGAACGAATAGAAGTTTTAAAAGGACCAGCTGCAAGGGTATATGGTCCAAACTCATTTTCAGGTGCTATAAATATTGTAACACGTAGCCCACAATCTAAATCAGCATTTGCTCAAATAAGCACCGGTAGTTTCGGATATTTCAATTCTGATCTTTCAGGATCTTTTTTTACCGGAAAATTTGGCCATTCATTATCTGCAAACCATAAACAGTCTGATGGCTATATCACAAACACTGATTTCAAATCATCCAACTTATTTTATACAGGCGAACTAAAGACAGGAGCCGGTAAACTGGTTTTGCAAGGCGGACTTTCAGACAAAAGGTTTGGGGCAAATAGTTT
>DASRQG010000363.1:0-7442 GCA_035645995.1 Mariniphaga sp.
ATGAATTGGCATTTTATACAATGCAGCTATGAATAAAAAGTAACCCTAATTAATCTTCAAGTCAAGGGGATTTAATTGAAATAAAATTATTCTTCACCAATACAGAAAAAAAATGAACCTGCTTACTACTACTTTCTTTTCTCTACTGCTGTTAGTATCAATATCGAATTTGGCAACAGGCAATTCAAATGATTATTTCCCTAAACAACGGGTCATTGTATTAACTGATATAGAAAATGAGCCTGATGATGCACAATCGTTGGTTAGGTTTCTTTTATAATCCAATCTGTGGGATATTGAAGGCCTTATAGCCACTACCTCCTGCTGGTAAAGAAACAAAACAGCAGCATGGAGAATTGATGAAATACTTTCATCTTATGATTCTTTGCATGCAGAACTGTTAAAACATGAATCTGGTTTTCCGTCAATTGGATATTTAAGGGAACGGTTAAAAAGTGGATATGCAGGTTTTGGAATGGAGGCTGTAGGAGAAGGATTTGATTCAGATGGATCGGTACATACAATCTAACGAAATTGCTTATATTGCATCATCAGATGAATCAAACTCATAATAAACACCTAAAAAAAACAGGAATGCTTAAAGGAATTTTATTCGATATGGATGGTGTTCTGCTTGATTCTGAAAGATTAACATCAGAAGCAGCGGTTCAATATTTTAAAAAGAAGGGTTTTAATGTACAGCCTGAGGATTTTATTCCATTTTATGGCCAGGGGGAAACCAGATACTTTGGGGGTGTAGCTGAGAAATATGAAATTCCATTTGATGTTGAAAAAGAAAAAAACCAGGTATATGACCTGTTTGCTGAAATTGCAGAAGGGAAAATGCAGCCCTTACCCGGCATCCCGGAATTTATTGACAGGGTAAAGAAGATGAACCTTAAAACTGCTGTTGCAACCAGCGCCAGTCGTTATAAAGTACAAGTAAATCTAAAACTAATCGGACTAAAAGAATCATTATTCGATACTATAATTACCGGAGAGGATATAGAAAAAAACAAACCTAACCCCGAGATTTTCATAAAAGCAGCCACTCAGTTAGGACTTAAACCCGTTGAATGCCTTGTAATAGAAGATTCACCCGGAGGGGTGGAAGCTGCAATAAATGCAGGCTGTAAATGTTTGGCAATTATGTCTTCTTTTTCAAAAGATGAATTGGTGAAAGCAGACTGGATCATTAATGATTTATCAGATTTCCCAACGGAGATATTTGCAAAATTGTGAAACGAACTTTCTGGCAATGATGATTGACAAAGAAAACAAAATCCGGAACCTGCAGAAAATAATTTCATTTTCGTTAGAAGAACATGAAATGACTCCCGGTTCCGGAATATTTATTAATTTTTAGATACAAATCAGATCAAATGAATGTTGTTACAAAAGCCGAATACATTTAGCTTCCATACCTAAATTAACCCTTACCTTTTGATGGTTATCTGCTTTTTATATAAATAATGCTTTTAACCGGTCGTTCGTGTCCATCAGACGGCACATTAACAATACCATCATTAGAATACCCTTTTACATACAAAGTAGAAGAACCACCTCCATCAAGGTTTAACAAGTCGGAACATCTTAAGCCACGTGCTAATGTATGTAATTCATGAAGGTTCATTCCTTCTGCTCTGCCAGGATCACGTCCGTCGACCACACCTAATATTAATTTCCCTTTGCTAAAACCGATAAATGAACGTGGATGTCTCTTATTCACAAAATCACTATCCCACATATCCATTGTTTCCTTATCATCAATAACAATTGGCCCACAAACAACAGCATAATCAGCATCATCTGCCTCAGCATACTCATCATTCATATTCCAGTCTTCAATATCTACTTGATTATCGGTGATAGTTACTACCCCGGTAGCACGAGTTTTAAATTCAGAAACTTTAGTATTGGCTGCCACCTTATTATCAATCTTTACAAAATGAATGCTGGGGCCTTCTTTCATATTAAAATACGATCCATTAATTGCAAATAATGCATCCTGCTCCTGAGCCTGAACACTAACAGGTTCCAAAAATTCGGGCATTCCTGCGAAGTAGTTCAGTTTTGCCCGGGCAGTATCAATCTCCAATAAAAAAATAGCCTGCTTCGAATTAAAAAGTTCAACATTAGCCTTTTTTACAGAAACACCTTTTCTAACCTTTTCCTTTTGCCATTTAATAGATCGGACTTTTTTTAGTTCCTTTTTCGAATCATATGATTTCTCAACTTTTTCCTGAGAAGGTTGAAATGGAAGCATTGAGTGGCCATAGATTGGAAAAATCAAAACAATTACAACCAGTATGTTTTTATAAAATAATTTCATTCGGGTATTGTTTAAAATTTAACAAGATTATATTCAATTTATTTACCGGCAAAAGTTTGATCAAATAAATTTTGATAACAACTGATCAAATCCTGTTCATCATCGTATGCACATTCAAACATAAAAGGCCCATCATATTTAACTTCCTCGAGTGCATTCAATATAGCATTCCAATCATTTTCCCCTTCACCGGAACAAGGAAGATAATGACATTCCTTTTTACCATCACCATCGGCTATATGCACTGATTTTAAACGGGTGCCCATAGCTCGTATTAGTTGCTCAGGATATTTTATATGATTCATATCGATGGCAGAGAAGACTGATTCCGGCATCTGCTCCATAAGTGCAACAACTTCTTCAACCGATCTCAGTAGAGGCGTTTCACGATTTTCATCCTTCAGTAACTCATATCCCAACATATTTTCAATTACCATTATTGCATTAAGATTCTGCACTGCAGGATTTAACTCCTTAACTGATTGAATCAACTGTTGCGACCGAACCTGCCGTTCGTTTAGTCCAAGATAGTAACTTGGATGAAAAAGGAAAACTTCTGCATCTAACACGCTACAGAACTCCAGCACCTGTTTATGAAGTTCAACAACCGCCTGACGTTCCTGCTCATCAGCAATTGAAAGATCTATTAACTTCCCGTACGGCATATGAACAGACCAGATATTGATTCCGGCAGCATCAGCAGCCGCTTTGATAGCACTAAACTGTTCAAGTACAGAATCCTTTTCATTTACCAATTGCCGGTTAGCATCAAATAAAGCATTCATACCGGAGACTTCTATATGATCAATTCCAACTGACCTGGCATGCTGCAACCGTTCCGGAGTGATATTTTTATAAGAAATAGAATATCCTGTTTCCAGAGGTTCAGGCTTCCCCTTAATACATGAAACAATGCCTGTAATGAACAGACCCAACATTAGGTAAAGGAATAATTTCTTCATCTTAATATGAGTAATAGAATTAAACAGTATTTTATGAAGGAACGAAAATCCTTCATATCTTCCAAACAGAGATGATAAAAAACGAGATGATAAAAAACAAAAGCCGGGACTATAAAAGAATCTATAGAATCCCGGCTGATGTAAATCAATTTTATTCTCCCTGAATATAAGCTCCCATTGTTGTCAGGCCATTTCTGGAGTTTCCTCGTTTATCGAATGTAATAACATTCTCCTCAACTTGTGGGTTGAGGTTATTACCCAACACTGTAAGCTCAAGGGCAGACATACCATATTGGGCAGCCGGGTTATTATCTCCTATTGGCAGGACAACATAATTTTCCTGCAGTTCAAGCATTTCTTCAGCTACAAAGGTTGCATCACCTACCTGTACTTCATCAGCATTATAAACAGCCTCTCCAACAATAGTATTTTTATTTACAACCGTTCCGGATGATACTATTTGATTGGCAGCTGGTTCATTAAGCGCTACGATTGAATTATACAAATTAACAGTATTGCCGGCATTAACATAAATAGCAGGGCCGGATACAGCTGTATTACCAACTATTGTAGAACTTACGATATCAGTAGTTGTAGCATTGTGAGCAGCAATACCACCACCATTGCCGGTATTATTTTTATTATCTGACACTACACAGTTCACCAATAATGCTTTTGAATTAGTACGGTTATAGAATCCACATCCATGAGTTCTTGAAGTATTACCTGATATCACAGAATTGTATAATGCAATATTTGCTGAATTCAATGTCATGATACCACCTGCTACACCACCTGCACTATTATATGAAATTTCAGAATCGTAGAGAGTAGCAGTTGCATTATCCAGGTAAAATCCGGCTGCATTAGAATTACTGTTTACCCCAACATTACTGTTTACCTTACACCTTTCCATATAAACAGAGGCAGAACCGAATACATACATACCACCTGCATGTCTTCCTGAATTATTTTCAATAACGTTAACATCAAAAAGCTCAACATCAGCAGCTCCAATAATGATACCACCA
This sequence comes from Mariniphaga sp., assembly GCA_035645995.1. Taxonomy (GTDB): domain Bacteria; phylum Bacteroidota; class Bacteroidia; order Bacteroidales; family Prolixibacteraceae; genus Mariniphaga. The sequence goes on from DASRQG010000363.1 coordinate 4,326, forward strand.
CCATGATCGCGAGGAAAAGCAACACCGTCAACATTAACATTACTTGCATCAGCAGATGCAAATCCGCCAGAAACTGTAAGTCCTTTTAAAACCACTTTATTTAATTCGGATCTGATAGCAGTTACAGACACAACATGAAAGGCAGTATTTCCATCACCGAGGTTACCACTTAAAATGGTTTCATGTGCAGTTGCATCAGGCTCTTCACCTTCAACAGGATTTGAAGAATAACCACCAATTAAAGTTATGTTACGTGCAATTTCAAAAGTTTTATCCCGAGAATCAGCTTCCTGTCCATTTCGAATTATTGATTCAGGAGCATACACGCCTTCAGCGATATGAATTACATCTCCATCGTTTTCAATATTTAGCAGAGCTGCACTCAGTGAAGCAGCATTCTCCCATGAAGAACCATCACCCGTACCATCTGCTTTTACATACCAATGAACTGTAACATCAGTAGGCTCTCCAGGCTGTTGAACAACAGTTATTTCCTTTTCATATTCATCAGTTATCCAAATCCTTATCCTCCCTTGGCGTTCCTCCAATGTAGTATTTCTTAAAACACTAAACACCAGCTTACCACTTCCAAGAGCACTATTGGTTTGAATGTTAATCCAGTTTTCTTTAGTCTCTGCCCTCCACGGAAGATTTGATTCAATATCAATTTCAAATACTTCTTCCTGGTTTGAAACTTGTATTTGATTAGAAGTAAGTGTCATTTCCGGATCCTGAGGCACAAAACTTTGCAAATCAATCTCTTCCTTACACCCAACCAGTGCTAAAAGCAACAAAACCGGAAAAATATTTCTTAAGAATTTATAATAAGTTTTATTCATGTTTCAATAATTATTCAGATTAATTCTTACCCACTATAAGTAAACCATTTGCAACCGAGCGTTCAAGTCCGCCACGATCTGACGGCCAATTTCTAAGATCGAAACGATCATCAGAAAATCCTTCATCTTGTCGTATAAAAAAGGTAGAAGAACCACCTCCATCTAAGTTAATAGCATCGTAAGCTCCCAATGCCTGCATTATTTGTCCTAGTTCAGTAAAAGTCATACCATTCGAATAGGAAAAATTACGGCCATCAATAACCATAATAAATACTTTATCCTTCTCCTCTGAAATACCTATTGCAGTACGAGGTTCAATTGAAGTATCGGCTTGGGGAACTACCACTCCGTCTCTGACAAGTCGTGCACTTCCACCTACTGCTTCCTTTATTTCATCTTTTAATACAGGATAATCTTCAACCATACCTATAGCCGCCTTACCATCATTAGTAATTGCAAAGAAGGAACGGTCATTCGAGTCAAAAGTGTTTTTCAAGGTGACACCATCCCTTACATATAAACCTCTTGGAACTCCGGTAGTCATATTAAAAAAATCAGCATTGGTGCCGCCATATACATAAGTTTCTTCACTATCAACTGCCATCGCCTGTTCAGTCATAGGTTGCATGGCAAATTCATATTTATTATAGGGCAGAGAGGTCTGAATAGTAATCTCAGGAGAATTCAGATCAATCTCAAAAATAAACATGTGCATAGCAAGCCCTTTAGCCGATAGATAAGCTAATTCTGTAACATCAACTCCATCTGCAACAGAATAGACAGAATCTTTATAAATTGAAGCAAACAGTTCGGTATTTTCAACCAGTTTATGCCCTGTTTCAGTTACAGGAACAGGTATATATTCAGTGTATACTTCTTTTTCCTGACATGAATGTGTTAAAACCAACAGAACACATCCAAGAATATATAGCATTAATTTATTCATTTTTGTCAAATTAAAATAGTTATGGATTTCGATTTGAACTGCCACAAGATCAGCTTATGGCAGTATCATCACCTAATCCTTCTTAAAAATTAGTATCCGGGATTTGGTTCTAAATTTGGATTCTGAAGCAATTCGCGACCGGGTATTGGCAAAACCAATTGATGGTCGAATAATCCCAGCTCCTCTTTTGCTCTTCCTGTCCGAATAAGATCGTAATAACGAAATCCTTCCGCAAGCAATTCCTTTCTTCTTTCATCCAGAATGGCAGTGATAAATGCTTCATCACTTGCAGGATTTATACTTGGAAGACCTCTGAAGTTTCTTAATTCATTTAACCGGGCTAACCCATTAACTCGTCCCTTTGCTTCAGCACTTATTAAATACATTTCAGCAATACGTGAAACATTAATTGGATCAGTACCTGTTTGTCCACTTGGATATTTATTGATTACATAACTTCCGGCAACATCAGTAATAGAAATATCTTTTCTTTTATCGCCTTCTTCAAACATTTCAAGGGTTTCAGGTGCCGGTCTCCAAAAATATCCTCCTTTATTTGGATGGGCATATGTATAAAACTGGCTGCTCAGGTTATTACTTGATTCTTCAGTCAGATTTTCAAAAGCAAAAATGATTTCACTGTTAAACTGTTTTCTGAAAATCTTTTCAAAAGAATCGAGACGATATCTGCCACTTGTAATTAACTGTTCAGCAAGAGCGGCAGCTTCAGGCAATTTATTTTGTGCCAGTTTTGCTCTGGCTAACAATGCAACTGCGGCATCTTTCGATACATAATAATAACTTTCTGATGTACCTAACAGATCCATTGCCTGTTCAAGTTCCTCTTCAATAAACGTCCAAACTTCGGAAGCCGGATCACGAGTTACCAATTCAAGGGTATTCGTTCTTAACAATGGCACATCTCCCCACCGGGTTACAAGAGAATAATATATAAACCCTCTGAAATAATGAGCTGTGCCTTTTACGCGATTTCGCACATTACCTTCAGGAACATCATCTGCAATAGAGATTACATTATTAACCTGATATAGAGCTCGGTATAATCCATTCCAATTGTTGCCCACATCCGAATGAAGCGGATTCAAAATACTATTAATCACATCGCTTGGATTACCTGAGCTACCCGTCAAATTAGCACCTAACAAATCGAACAAAACCCATGAAGTTCTCCCCGGATCATTTTGAACGCTGTAATACATACCACGTTCAAGTGCCGGCAAATCATTTTGAGTAATACTTTCCGGTGCTACAGCTGAATATGGGTTTATATTTAAATATTCGCTACAAGAGGCAAATAATAAAATACTTAAA
>DASRQG010000364.1:0-3621 GCA_035645995.1 Mariniphaga sp.
TTTACCTGGAACTGTAATATGATGATAAGCTCCATACATGCCCGGCCGCATTAAATTGGCCATTGAAGCATCAAGTCCGGCAAATTGTTTAAAGGTTTTTTTGATGTGTAGCACTTTCGCTACAAGATATCCGTATGGGCCGGTAATTGCTCTTCCTAATTCAAAGAATATTTTCAGTGGAGCCAATCCGGTGGCTTCAATTTTTTGTTCGTAAAGTTTCCTGATACCCGCACTCACGTAATCAAGATCGACCGGTTTCTGTCCTGGCTTATAAGGTATTCCAATTCCACCGCCTAAGTTGGCAAAACTAATTTTCACCCCGGTTTTCTGATAAACTTCAGCAATCAGGTTGAATAATACATCGGCGGTTTCGATAAAATAATCAGGATCAAGTTCATTTGAGGCAACCATAGTATGAACTCCAAAGTTCTTAACACCTTTGCTTTTCAGGATTCTGTAACCTTCAATTATCTGTTCATGGGTAAAGCCGTATTTTGAATCTTCGGGGTGACCAATGATCAGGTTACCTTGCTTTAATTCACCCGGATTATAACGCATACATATGGTATCGGGCAATCCAACGTTTTTATCCAGAAATTCGATATGTGAAATATCGTCAAGATTAATGATTGCCCCTAAATCTTTTGCCATAGCAAATTCGCTGGCAGGGGTATCATTAGAAGTAAGCATTATTTCGTCACCTCTCATTCCCACTCTGCTTGCCAGCTCAAGTTCAGCTTCAGAGCTACAGTCGATACCAAAACCCTCTTCTCTAAGTATTTTCATCAGATAGGGATTCGGGGCAGCTTTTATAGCATAATACTCCTTAAAACCTTCGTTCCATTCAAATGCTTTCTTAAAATACCGGGCATTTCCCCGGATTGCTTTTTCATCATAAATATGAAAAGGCGTGGGATATTTTTCAATTATTCGTTCAATGTCTTCTTTTGAGAAAGGTAAACTTTTTTCTGCCATCTTACTAATTTACTGTTCAACTTTACAAAGGTACAATATGATAACTATTTTAAGGAATATCTACTTATAAAGACACCCCCCTATGCATCAGAATTAAAATAGATAAAATAATTATATCATTGAAACAACAAGTTCGCGGCTTAAATAACCACTTGCTATCTCACTAACTTCGCCGGTCATTTTCATGTTCCAGTGCTCATCAGTTTCAATTTTTAAGGAACCACCTGGCATTTTAACTGTAATATTTCGCAGGGCAAGTTCTTTTTTAACCAATACAGCTGCTACAGCACAGGAAGAACTTCCGGATGCCAGTGTCCAGCCTGCTCCACGCTCCCAGATCATCACCTCTACTTCTGTGGGAGAAACAACCTTTGCAAACTGAACATTGATTCTGTTGGGAAAGATTGGATGATTTTCAATCTGCGGGCCAAAAGTTTTAACTTCATTTTCATCGAGATGATCGGCTAAGATCACGCAATGTGGATTACCAACCGAAACACAATTTATTTTATAATCTTTATATTCAAGATGAAGCGTTTCGTCGATACATTCTTCCTGTTCACTTTTCACAGGCACCAAATCAGCATCGAAAATTGCCTGCCCCATATCCACCTTAACTGTTTTAGCCTTCCCGTTTTTCTCCTGAATTATTTCAGCCTGAACAAGTCCGCCCATAGTTTCTATTGTAAACTTCCTGGATTTTGCAAATTGATAGTCGAACAAGTATTTTGCAAAAATCCTAAGACCATTCCCGCTCTTCTCGGCTTCTGAACCATCGGGATTTAAAATCCTCAATCCAAAATTTGCATTAAAACTGGGAACCTTTAAAAGAATACCATCCGACCCAATACCATAATGCACGTCACAAATCTTCCGAATAGCGTCGGGGGTAAGCTCAAAATTAATATCTGCTTTATTCAGTACTATATAATCATTTCCCAATCCATGGGATTTTACAAAGAAATTTTGCATAGCTGTATTTTTAATTTTACAAAAGTATTAAACCTCAATCAATTTTGTTGTTACAATTCAAATGAATTCCACCACTGTCTTTTTATTTTTAACTTTGTAAGTAGGATGAACAGTGATTCCTGAAATATTTTGATATTTGAAAGCCTCAGAGAGGTATATGTTTGAACTTTAAAAATTGAAATTTAACAGGTAAAACAATATTGATATGGAATCTGATATATCAATAATAATATATATTAAAAGCAGCATTTATGGCAAAGATTAATGAGAACTATCTGAAACTACAAGCTGGATATTTATTTCCTGAAATAGGTAGAAGGGTTACAGAATTTGTGCATGAGAATCCCGATAAGAAGGTGATCAGAATGGGTATTGGTGATGTTACACAACCGCTGCCCCCCTCTATTATAAAAGCATTTAAGGAGGGTGTTGAAGAAATGGGTAAAGCAGACACCTTTAAAGGCTACGGGCCGGAACAAGGCTATGCCTTTTTACGGGAGGCTATTGCAAAAAATGCATACGCTGATAATGGAATTAATATTTCTGCTGACGATATATTTATTTCCGATGGATCGAAATGCGACACTGGAAACATCCAGGAGATTTTTGGAAATGACAACAAAATAGCCATATGTGATCCCGTTTACCCTGTATACGCAGACACTACAGTTATGTCGGGTAAAACAGGAACCTATAATGCAGGATATTACGAAGGTATTATTTATATGCCCTGCACCAAAGAAAACGGGTTTACTCCTGATTTACCCAATGAAGTTCCTGATCTGATCTTTCTATGTTTTCCAAATAATCCAACAGGAACGGTTGCGACGAAAGCAGAGCTCAAAAAGTGGGTTGACTATGCCCTTGAGAATAAGAGCATCATTTTATACGATGCTGCATACGAAGCATTTATTACTGAGACGGGAATACCACATTCAATTTATGAAATAGAAGGTGCAAAAAAAGTTGCAATTGAATTCCGGAGTTTTTCTAAAACAGCAGGATTTACAGGAACACGTTGTGCCTTTACAGTGGTTCCCGAAGAGTTATTAGCATACGACAGCGAAGGACAAGGCGTTTCTGTAAAAAGGCTATGGAACCGTCGTCAATCCACAAAGTTTAACGGCGTTTCATATCCGGTACAAAAAGCTGCTGCTGCAGTTTACACCGAGCAAGGAAAAAAAGAAGTAGCAGAAATTATAAGCTACTATCTGGAAAATGCCCGAATCATGAAAGAAAGTCTGGCTGAGACAGGCTTTGAAGTGTTTGGCGGAGTGAATGCCCCTTACATTTGGGTAAAGACAAAGGATAACATGAGCTCTTGGGACTTTTTCGACAAAGTGCTTAATGAAGCCAATGTTGTTGGCACTCCCGGTTCAGGTTTCGGACCTGCAGGTGAAGGTTATTTCAGATTTTCAGCCTTTGCCAGCAGAGAAAATACAATTGAAGCCATGGATCGAATAAAAAAGATGAAGTAACCGGTTCGATGAAAAGCATCCTTATCAAAAAAGGGTGCTTTTTATTGCTACTGTAATTAATTATCACCTTCTGAATTTATTCTGAAGATATTCGAGTATGTTTGTCAGTGTATGCTTCACATCATCTGAAGTCTTTAACACTATAATCAATCCTCCGTAAACCAAACTAAATATCGTACTCCTAATTAAAATATCC
>DASRQG010000365.1:0-4986 GCA_035645995.1 Mariniphaga sp.
CAAACGAATTGCTAACTCCTGTTAATTTATTTAAAATGCCTTCTCCCAAATTACTGACGTATATAATAAATCTTCTATTGGCCGGATATTTGAAACCAGCATTTTCAAATGACTTAATCACCTGATTCATATACCCTGCCACATCCTGGATGAGATATGGTGTCCCATCCATATCAGGATCAATATTGCTATTATGCCAGGGTTTAGGAACTTTATTGTTGATGTTCAATATTTGGTATCGTTCATAATGAATATCTTCTTTCGATTCAGGCCTATACTTATAGATAACTTCAACCTTGTCGTTAATATGACGGTGGGTATAGGTCGGATTTAGAATTTTTTCCCAAAATGATAGTTTGGTGAGGTGGTGTGTTCGAAAATATATCGAACTGTCAGACAATATCAATCCTCCATTATTGTATTCTACCCATTTTTGAGCTTTATCATCAAAATACACCGGACGGTAATCAGGTATTTTCATTAAATCAAGTTCCGAAAGCTTCAGATTTTTAAGTTTTATCTCTATTGGCAAATCAAAGACCGACCCAAAGCTTACAGATACATCATATACCGATGCCATTTTGCAGGTATCCGGAGCTGTTGGTGGATTATCAAGTTTGGTGATGGTTAATCGAAAACTTTCATCCGTCAATGCTTTTGGAATGGTAACTTCTATACTATCAACCGATATATGAAAGGGTTCATCTTTCACATTAATAACATCATCAAATAAAGTAGATCCCATTGACTGTACTAAAATGGCATCACTAATAATTGGATCGCAGGTACCCTCAGATAATACACATCTGTAATATGCAGAAGATTTGGGCGCAAGAACCAGTTCTGCTGAACTGAACGAAATAATGTTTTCATTCAAATTGTCATTAATCATTTGCTCAGAAACATTCAGCCATTCGATACCATCAGCAGAAGCCTACCATATAATATCCCCCCTGGTGCCAAATGGGGAAGCTAGTATAACTTCACGGTCAGCAACTGTACCATTATTTACTTCACCCGAAGTAAGAACAAAACCTTTGGGATATTCCAATTCAAGAGCCTCAATATCATTCATAGGTTCTATTGTGATGGCATCAGTATTTAAAACCCGCAATACAGGACCCTCAATCAATTCACCGTAAAACAGCCTTTGGTATGAAGGTATAGTTTCATTAAATATCTTACAATAATACCGATCACCCTGGTTGGTTTCATCTACTGTAATGGATAAAACCGGACTTTCAATCTTATAATCATTGTCATTTTTATAATTATCATCCTTATTTTCAGGATATTTAAACCAATAATATTCATTCCCCGGATGATTCATACCGGTAATCTCCCGGATATCTACCGTAAGGGTCTCTCCTGCCCGGGCCTTGAATAAAGAATCTTTTAATAATACATTCTTTTGAGTCGAAAAGCCTGATTTCAGTTCATTTGAAATTGGGACATCTTCAAAGGTCAGCCTGTTAACTGCTAAATTAACATTTTCCAAGGATAAAATATTATCAGCTAAAATAACAGAGATTTCATTGTTCCTTAAATTGATTACAACTTCAGGATTCATATATTCCATACTCAAAGGCACTGTGGTAATTTTATTCTTTTCAAAATTCACGGATTCTAATTTCTGAAGAAAACATAACTCCTTTGGAAATTCAACAATTAAGTTATCTGATACATCCACTTGAATCAAATCAGGCCAGGCTCCAAAATCCGGAGGCAGGTAGGAAATCTTATTAGACCTTGCACTAAAAGATTTTAAGCCCCTGATGAGTACAATAGAATCAGGAATTGCTGTTAATTCGTTGTTGTTAAAATCGAGAGATGTTAAATTTTTCAAACATCCTATCTCATTTGGAATTGCAGTAAATTTATTGTTACTCAGGTTTAGACTCCAAAGATCGGTCAAATTCTTAATGGAGGAAGGAAATTCACCTTCAAATTGATTGTTATTAAGTTCGAGAGAACCTAATTTTGTGAGATTCCCTATGGCTGAAGGTACAACTCCTGTTAGTTGATTCATATATACGTCAAAACTAATAAGATTGATTAAATTTCCAACAGAAGTAGGAATTGAACCGGTTAACTGATTGTCATTCAAAGAAAATATCAATAGATTACTTAAGTTCCCTAAATCTTCGGGGATAATACCTGTAAGGTGGTTATGCATCAAATTAAGCTCTATTAATTGGTTTAAATTTCCAATACTATTAGGAATGGTCCCCTGTAAGAAACCATTAAGTCTGAGTGTTTGCAATTTTGTAAGATTTCCAATTTGTGAAGAAAGTTCACCATAAAGAGTACTACCATATTCTGCCTGAATAATCAGCTCCTCCAATTGTTGCAAAGAATACAATGATTCCGGAATTGCACCATGAATTTTACCAGTTAAATGAAATTTTCTCAAAGCAGAAAGGTCACCTATCTCAACAGGTATCCATCCTTCATGTTCCCTATCCAGTTGAAGGCTTAATTCATTTACCCGGCCGTTCATTACTAAAACTCCTGGCCAATTCGCAACAGGTCGGGAAATATCCCAGCCTAATTGCCCTCCAAAACTTTCATTGATCGCCAGCAATGCTAACGAATCCTGTCGCTCTATTTCAAATGGAGTTGTTGATATAAATAATGTATTTCTAATCTGACTGCCAAAAACTAATACCCCAACTTCAATTGGCTCACTATAGAGCATATAATAACCATTATAATCACCTCCCCATCCCCAGTTTATATGGAACCTGCCTTCATGATCTAATCCGTCAACTATCACACTATGCGCAATCTCTCCATATAATTCAACATAAACAGGACGTTCCTTTTCTAACTCATTGATGATGTAGAACGGTTCATTAGAACCTGAATGAACATAGTATTTAAAATTTCGGGCCAGTACCTGCATATAATCAGGGTCCAAGGGGTGGCTACCGGTTTCGCTCCCACAATATGCCATTTCCATTGCCACACCTAACTGAAATGAAAGCTTTTTGTATGCCTCATCATTCATATTATTCCAATCAAAAACAGTACCCCCAAAATCAGCACATAGTTCCCCATGTTTCGGATCGGTGTAACAATGACTCCCAACACCTTTATCCGGATACTTATGATAAAGCATAATCTGAGCAAACGCTGTTGCTACGCAACCTGAAGGACAACCTCCTGCCTCATCATGATGATATTGATCGAGATGAATACCTGCTTTATCGAGGAGTGGTAAAATTTCTGTAGTGCTTTTTAACCTGACCGATTCGTCGTATTCTGAAATTTCTGATGCTTCGTATGAATAAATCAATGCTCTTAATGCCTCCGGGATTTCATCCTTCCTGAAATCACCTGTAGGAGAATATCCACTTATAAAGTGCTTTTCATCATTGCCCGAAATAACTACAAACCCTTTCTGACTGCTCTGATAAACCGAAACAGGTGTTTTAACTTCCTCTGTTGATTGATACCTTAAAACAATTTCTTCCTGCGATACGGCAGCAGATTTTAACCCTGCCTTATCGGAAAAAAAATTACGTGCAGTCTCCGGTATTGATTGCGAAAATGATATTGTGGTACTAAATATTAGTAATGTTGCTGAAAGAAATAGACATACATAAGAATGTTTGATTCCTGCTGATAATATTCTTTTCATAAGTCTGACATTTAATGAACAACATATTTATTTATGTTGTAAGAGTTTAGATAACTGGTAAATAAAAGGTAAACACCAGGTGAAAGGTTAACCGGTATATGAGTTTCACCCGATACAGATGTATCAACAAGTAATCTCCCCTTCATATCATAAATCTTTACGGCAGTGTCAGTTAAAGATTTGGGATGAGGATTTATAATTACAACATCCCTGGTAAACCGGGGACAGACAATATGATTATCATTAAAAGACAAATCAGTACCATCACTTTTAGTGTTACCAAAACTTAAGGGAACTACATCCGAACAATTTTTATTATCAATAACTTTTAAAGCATAGGATTTCCCTGAACCAGGAGTAATCACAGTTACTTCTCCTTCAGCAATAACAACATCATTCTCAATCCAATGATAAACATATGGTAAGAAACCTCCCTGAATGTCAAATCCCATTATACCGATAGCCGTAGGAATACCGGCAGGTAAAATTTCTTCAAATAACGTTTCTATCTGCACAGGCATTACCGCCTGTTCAGCCAATTCCATTTTCACCACTGTTTGTCCATATAAATATTCAGAAAACAGTAGGATCAATATTACTAATGCTTTAGATATCTTCATAATAAGTTGATTTTTTATCTTAGTATTTTAGCACAAATCGAAATCCAATATTATAGCATGAGAAGCAAACAGGCTCATCAGGATGCCCTGTGTTTCCCCAGCAACCATTATAGCACCCGGGTATAGTTGATGATCGTGCTTTTACATAGAAACTACCAAGATCAAAATTAGCTGCATCAGAATAATTTCCACCTCTGACCACTCGTTCAGTACCTGATGAAGGACCTTTAGGATTAATAACTCCATCCACCGAATCATAACCAACCTGATACCAGTCAGCACACCATTCACTTACATTCCCACTCATATCGTAGATACCTAATGAATTAGGTTTCAACTTTCCAACAGGTTGTTTTCCCCAACAATTGCTAAAGTGCCACGCCACTTCATTTAATATTGAACTACCTGAATAATTAAAACTATCATGATTTATACCTCCGGTAGCTGCATACTCCCACTCCGCCTCAGAAGGAAGCTCCATATTAAAACCGGTTAAACGGCTGATAGATGGAAGAAAAACTTCATTTATTTCAGTCCATGAAACTGCACTAACAGGATGTGATGGAAGTTCATTATTAAAAATACCATCAGGGTCATCTAACTTATCATAAGGAAGATATCCTGTCACAGTTTCCCATAATGCATTAGTTACTTCTGTAGTGCAGATATAATAATCGTCGAGGGTAACAGAGTGAGCCCATCTGCTCTCCGGAATGTCAGAAT
>DASRQG010000366.1:0-3261 GCA_035645995.1 Mariniphaga sp.
TAAGAATGACAAATCCTGCACGTGAGTAAAAGTTGGAAATAATAGCAGACAAGTCCATTGGGAATGCATCCGGTCCGGGAAGTTCTTCCAGGCGATTGGACATTTCGCGCAGAGCCTGTGCCCAACGGGAAGTTGAATCAGCCATTAACAGCACTTTTAGACCCATAGCTCTGTAATATTCAGCGATGGTCATTGCTGTGTATACAGAAGCTTCCCTGGCTGCTACGGGCATATTGGAGGTATTAGCAATGATAATGGTACGTTCGATAAGCTTCTTGCCTGTTCTGGGATCTTCCAGTTCGGGGAACTCAGTAAATACTTCAACCACCTCGTTTGCACGTTCTCCACATGCAGCGATAATCACAATATCAGCTTCAGCCTGTTTGGAGATAGCATGCTGCAGAACTGTTTTTCCTGTACCAAAAGGGCCGGGAATAAATCCGGTACCACCTTCAGTAATTGGATTGAGGGTATCCATGCATCGTACCCCTGTTTCAAGCAGTTTAAACGGACGGGGTTTCTCCCTGTAACCACCTATGGCCACTTTGACCGGCCATTTTTGTACCATCGTTAGTTTTTCCTCAACACCATCACCATTAGATACGATAGCTATGTTTTGATCAACCGTGTACTCACCTTCTTCTACAATATTTTTAACAGTATATGTTCCATTCAATTTAAAAGGAACCATAATTATATGAGCCTGTCCATTTTCGTCAACCTCACCCAACCAATCTCCTGCTTTTACCTGATCTCCAACTTTGGCAAGTGGTTTAAACTGCCATTTTTTAGTTCTGTTAAGTGGATCGGTATATTCACCCCGCTTTAAAAAGATGCCCTCCATTTTATCCAGGTCGTTTTGTAGCCCATCATAATTACGCGACAATATACCGGGACCTAGCGTTACTTCTAACATATGCCCTTGGAACTCGGCTTTAGAACCGGGTTTCAACCCTCTGGTACTTTCAAATACCTGTACGTAGGCAATTTTACCTATAACTTTAATTACTTCGGCCATAAGACGTTCCTGACCCAGGTTAATAAAGCAGATTTCATTCTGAGAAACCGGTCCGTCAACCTCTACCATGACCAGGTTGGCAACTACACCAACCACTTTACCTGTTGTATTATTTTCTTTTACCATAAGTTATCGCAAATTCTTCGGGAAATTCAAATTTAGATTGTAATTCGTCTAATAGCTGGTTAAAAATTTGTTGACCTTTTTCTTTATCAAGCAGGAACCAGCGTTCTGCAATAAAAAGCTTCTGGACAAAAGCCAGAATACGTTCTATTGTAAAATAGTCAAAGAAAGTACTTTCATCGAGAAACTGCCAAAAATGACTGTCGAACCTTAATTCACGATCGAGCATGTTACCTGTTTCGTATATTTGAATAATGGTTTCAATTTCATTAACTTCATTAGCCAAACCAAAGTCCCTGGCACGGCTCTTCTTTAACGCAGATGTAATCTCATTATCACCAATAAAGGCATCTTCCACTTCAATATCATGTTTACGCCTGTTCAAAGCTAAAAGTATATTACCCATAGTTTGTTTGTAGTCGGCAAATTCACGCACAAATTTATTGTCCGATTCCTGTAAATGCCTGTACCAACCCTCTGTGAGCATTTTTACAGATTTTGTTTTCGATACATCCTCCTCATCATCGTGATAAATTTCCAGGAATTCAATGAGGTAATCAGGATAAGCAGTTAGATCAATCAGTTCAAATTGCTTTTTATCAGCCAATAATTCAATGGTTTCCGGTGAGTAATTTCCTCTTTCATCCCATTCGAACTTCTCTTTGAACATAAATCTGACCAGATTATTATGATCCCATGGAAGGTAAAACAATTTCACCAATTCGAAGTCATCAGGGTGAAGATCCTCCTTTAGATAATCCCTTAACTGCACTGATGTAAAAGATAGTTTTTTATCGTCAGGGATCAGATCAGGTAAGCCGGCAATCAGATAGTAATACTTTCTTTTAATCATTTTCCCTCCTCAAAAAGCAGTTGGCTGGTTTTTGGACGTAAATATCCCTTCAAAAAATTCATAAAATCTTCATCGGTAAAGCTTATGAAATATCCCTCATTTGCAGGACCAATTTTAAAACCCGATTTCACATGAGGAGAAAAAGTAACTTCAAGGCCTTTATTCATTTCATTTTTAAGACTATTCTTGAAAATCTTATCCAGCTTTTCCTTGTCCTGAAGAGGCAGGACAACATTCAGATCGAAATTTTCTTTTTCCATCCAGCCTTTAACTACCATAGTAATTAATTCCTGTACGTAATCAGTGGTAAATAATTCTTTTACCGGTGGCTGAACAACTTTTGCTGTTAATAGGGAAGAAATCTCCTGTTTGATAGCAGATACAGCCTGATTCATGGTCATCTTTATTTCTGAATCAACCTGTCGTTTTAATTCCCGTGCTTTTTCATTGGCTTCTGAAAGAATTCGCTCTGCCTCCTTTTTGGCTTCACTTTCAATTGCAGCAGCCTTTTCTTTGGCTTCCTTCAGTATAACAGATTCTTCCTCCCTTGCCTTTTGAAGTCCTTCCTTGTAAATTGTTTCAGTTAGTTGTTGAATTTTTGAGTTCATTCTATGTAGATATTATTTGATTTTCCTTTTTTTATTTGTACCGAACCAGCTAAAATAAAATCGCTGATATTCCAAGATTCGTAAATGTAATAACAAGATTTTGATATGAGCACCCGGAACACCTCTAAATGTTCCATTTTATGCCGTAAAATATGTTTCCTGGTAGAAATGAAGTAAATTTAAAGCTACCTAAATTGATGCATGGAGCAAAATTAACCTATCAATTACTTTATCTGTAATACAAGGAATTATAATTACTTAACTATTTACACTATGACGAATTCCTAATGGAATATTACTATTAAACTAGCTACTAATTGAGTTAACATTAAATTAACATTGCTTTTATTTTCAATAATAAAAACTAAATTTTCCTCACCACAATTGAAAATATTGTATAGAAAATCTGGTATTTGATTAAAAATTAATTAGTAGTTAAAGTAATAAGATTCTGTTTTGACATACTGCCACTAACAAAAAAGTCCGGAAGATTTTTTAGATGCTTCCGAACCTTTTTTCCAAATCATTCTGCAAAAAACAATTCAGCATTTAATTACTGAATCAAATAAACCATTTACTTGGGAGGTAAACTTGAGGACGAGCCTTCTCATTTCTATTTAACTTTGCATTGATTTTCCACCATCAGGATGAAGTATTTG
>DASRQG010000367.1:0-5503 GCA_035645995.1 Mariniphaga sp.
TCGATTTTATTATTTTCCATCAAATCGGTGTGCACTGTTCCTGGTACCGTTGCAGACAACCATTCGCTATCTCCTGCTTTACTGAAAACCCAATCGTCATTTATTTCCTTCTCAACTAACATGTGAAGTTTTTTTTCTTCTTCACGGCAGCTGAAAGTCATCAACATCACTACTACCATCAACATCACGGAAACCTCTTTTGGCTGCATCTTTTTTTAATTTGGCGTGAAAATAATAAAATCTGTATTAATCATCCTAAAACGTACGGAGAGGAAAAAATTGTGCTGAAGCAGCAATAAAAGTTACGAACAAGCACTATTTAATACGTTCTCAAACGTACCAATAATCTTTAAAATCAATCATAAATGGAAGGATGTCACACTCTTGAAAAATTCTCATTCTTTTCTATCAGTATCTAACTGCTCATCCTGGGAAATAATATCAATTACAACAATTATTGCAGTAAATCCCCAAAATGGTGCTGACAGTTTATCCGTATCAAGAAAATTATTTAAAAATCCATGTATATAATAGGTAATCAAACCTAACACAGAAACAAGTACAATTCCTTTGAACCGGTAGTTTTTCAATCTGCCCCATGTTCTAATACCGGTGTATAGAACAGTTACAATGATTAACAGGAATGTCAGCAAACCTCCAATACCGGATTCCGACAATGGCCCCAGGTACTCACTATGTGCATTCCCGGCATCTCCCGCATTGGTACTTATAATGGTACGATCCTTTTTTAATTGATATTTACCATATTGAAATATATATGTTCCGGGACCATAACCAAATACTGGCCGTTCCTGAAACATTAAGATAGCACTCCTCCATCGGTTAAGACGTTCCAGATTTGAATCATCAGAAGAAATATTCCCCATAGAGGTAAAATGTTCTGTAAGATTTGATGAAGATTCTCCTGAATTTTTTTCAAGATAATTTACAATCTCATGCTGAAAAGAAAAGATAATTCCAAGGGCGACAATTGCTGTTATAACAATGGTTCTGAAACGAATACGAAGTTTCATAATTATGAGTACCGCTACAGCAACCATCATACTTAGCCAGGCAGCACGACTATAAGATAGAATGAAAGCTATAAACAGAATCATAAATATAATCGATGAAAAGAACCGAACTCTAACAGTATAAACACGGCTCAGAGCAAACCAGGCTGGAAATGGCAGCAACATTGCCAGAGCAGCCCCATAAGAGGTATGATCATTATAAAAAGGCGTAGCGACAAAATGGGCAGCGTGTTTGTTCAACAATCCGTAACCGGTATGTCTGATGATGGTATAAACTACAACAATCAGAAGTCCTGAAAGGTACAGCCAAACATACTTTTCAAAGTTCTTACGGTCTAAGAATATCTTTGACATTAAAAAGTAGAACGCTGCTAAAAACCATATTCGTGCTAAAAAAAATTTTAATGAAACAACTGGCATTGAGCTGGTAAGGGTAGTTATAAATATCCAAAACAAATTAAGATAAATAGCTATAGATACCGGATGAAGTAAGATCCTTCGCTCAAACTTTTGCTCAGAAATTACTTTTAACAGAAATAAAATTAGAACTCCAAAAAGCAATGGCTCAGTTGGTAAAAACATATTAATCCCGAGTCCGGGCCTGAAATAACTTAGTTCAATGGAAAGTGGTGAGAAAATAACAATTAAATAAATCAGCTTGTCAAAAGAAAATATGGCCAATAGAATGAATACCAGCATGAATGGCAATATATTTACGGCCATAGAATCGTAGCGCGCCATAAAAAAAACATTCAGTAGAATGAACCCGACTGAAATCAGGTAAAAAAAAGGAACTTTTATGGAGTCACTTTGAATCACAATTAGTTACTTTTCTTATAGTCGAGAATCAGAAAGACTATAAGGGCAAGGAATATAGCAGAGAACAATGAAAATGCTACAATTAGCCATCGTACAGGATAGGACTTTTTATCGGCCGGAACCGGATGTTCCACAATGTGGGAATAGGTTATTTCCTTTTCAAATTCTGATATATATCTGTCTCTCAGACGGGCAATAGAATCCATTGAACTTACCAAATAACCAAAATGTGCTTCCAGAATTCGTGCCTCAACCCCTTTTTCAGCAAGATTATTATATAAATCCTGTATTTTTTTAATATCTGCAGATGAAGATCTGCCATTTGCAAGAGCAGTCATGTATCCTTCAGTGACACGTTCAGCCTGTACACGATAATCAAGTATACCAAAATCCTTACGTATCAATGATAATTCTGTAGATACACTATCCAGATCAACTCTTCTTTTACCAAGTTCTGTAGATAGCAATTCAACCATTTCCCAATCTTTTATCCGATGCATATTCCGCATCTTTTGATTAAAAAACTGAATAATTGAATCACAGATACTACTGGCACGTACAGGGTCGTAATCCAATACCGCAATTTCAACAGTTTCAAATTTTGTTTTGGCTGCTCTTATATTTTCATTGTAACGATTCATTATCTGGGTCTGGTATAAAGGGTCATCACGCTTCACTTTATATACCGTGTCCAAGCTAAATGAATTGATTATTCGAAATTTAATGTCACGTGAAGTAATTACTTCAAGCATTTGCTCAGTTCTCGATTCCTCACTCATCACACCAATATTAGTGGGATAAATTCGTGCAGTAGATTTATATTTAGGCCTTATAAATACAGGTCCGGAAAAAATCGCTGCAAGAACAATGGCAATTAAACCGATAACAATAAAGTGATATTTTCTGTCCCAGATAATGGTAAAAATCCTCTGGTTGTCAAAAAAGTTATTCATATTAAGGCTTTAATTTACTAGCTATTAGTTAACGCTTATATTTATGGTTTAGTATTTAGTTTGCTGATAATGCACCTGTTACTCTACAATAATTATTGAATAATTTTTCTTCCCTTTTTGAGTAAGAATATATTTTCCTGCAATTTTATAACTGTCATCAATAATCAGGTTATCATCGCTTATTTTATTCTTGTTAATGCTCAGTCCATTCCCTTTGATAGTGCGCCTGAGTTCTCCCTTAGATGGGAAAACCGAAGTTTTTCCCGCTAGCAGATCAACCACATTCACTCCGGATTTAATTTCAGATTTGGAAACTGTAAACTGAGGCACACCTTCAAATACCGACAAGAATGTTCTTTCATCTAGCTTTTTAAGCTGCTCATCTGTTCCCTTTCCAAACAAAATCTGTGAAGCTTCAACAGCCATTTCGTATTCTTCTCTGGAATGAACCATTACGGTAACTTCTTCAGCAAGTCTTTTTTGGATCATACGTTCATGCGGAGCAATCTGATGTTCAGCTACCAATGCTTCTACATTTTCTTTATTTAATAACGTAAATATCCTGATATACTTTTCAGCATCAGCATCAGAAGTATTCAGCCAAAATTGGTAAAACTGGTATGGCGACGTACGTTCAGGATCGAGCCATATATTTCCCTGTTCCGTTTTGCCGAACTTGGTACCATCTGCTTTGGTAATCAATGGAACTGTAAGAGCAAATGCTTCACCGCCGGCTTTTCTTCTGATAAGTTCTGTGCCGGTGGTGATATTTCCCCATTGGTCTGATCCACCCATTTGCAGCTTACAATTCATATTCTGGTAAAGCCACAAAAAATCAAACCCTTGTACAAGCTGGTATGTAAATTCCGTAAAAGACATTCCCTCTTTTGATTCAGCACCTAACCTTTTTTTTACTGAATCTTTCGCCATCATGTAGTTAACAGTAATATGTTTCCCTATATCCCTGATAAAGTTAAGGAATGAAATATCCTTCATCCAGTCGTAGTTATTTACAAGAACGGCTGCATTAGGAGCATCAGTCTCAAAATCGAGGAACTTTGCCAATTGCTTTTTAATACAATCCTGATTATGTCTAAGAGTAAGTTCATCCAAAAGGTTCCTTTCCTCCGA
Source organism: Mariniphaga sp. (assembly GCA_035645995.1). GTDB lineage: Bacteria > Bacteroidota > Bacteroidia > Bacteroidales > Prolixibacteraceae > Mariniphaga. The sequence goes on from DASRQG010000367.1 coordinate 3,938, forward strand.
TTTCCCTGACGGATCACCAATCATACCGGTTGCTCCACCTATTAGCGCTATAGGTTTATGTCCCGCCAGTTGAAAATGTTTGAGCACCATTACTCCAACCAAATGGCCTATGTGTAAAGAATCTGCAGTGGGGTCAATACCCAGGTAAGCAGATGTTTGTTCTTTTCCAAGTTGTTCTTCAGTGCCCGGCATAATATCGTGCAACATGCCACGCCATTGCAAGTCTTCAACAAAATTCATCATATCTAATTTTAACGCTCTTTATATTTAAAGCTGAAATGCCCGACAAAGATATAAAATGCATGGTTATTACAGTTCAAATCATTGAAATTAGGAACAGCTGTTGCATATCTTCCGGTAATAAAAGAATGAAAAATGTTTCTTTTTAATTTACTGTTTCAATTCATAACCACACCTTTTAAAATGACGTTTATATTATTTTTCATGAATGCTTCAGCAATTCAATTTACCATTTAATCACCATATCTGAACCATACTTCCTCCAGACTAAATTCAATTAGGACTGGAGTTGGTATGGAGATGAAGCTATGAATCTATAGCTGTTATATCATATTAAACAGACAACAGAATATAAAAAAGAGATCTTTGGATTAAATATGAAATTAATTAGCAGAAAACAGATAATTAATGAATAGTCTTAATAAGAACAAAGTATTTCATGTCAGAATAATTCCAACAAGAATATTAAAATTTACAAAAATACTGAGTGCTATTCTTACAGCTTTTGAAAATTAAACAATACTGTTATTTCTATGATGAGTTCTGTTATCGTTTTCCCATCCTTTTATAAAAGGGAAAACTGTAGGAGCCAGGCCCCGAATGGGCTCATATAATTGTGATCCAGACTTTACATCTTCAGGGAGTATGTGCACATCAGTATCAATTTTATTGAAGACCAGTAGTAAAATACTTAATATAAATGCAGTTTTCAACAAGCCAAATGCCATTCCGGTTATCCTGTTTAGCCACCCCAGCATGGCTACCTCTATAAATTTGCTAAGTGCTGAGCCAATAATATGCACCAGAATCACAATCACTATAAATGTTATAACAAATGAAATGAGATTCAGATATGGAGTTTCGAGGCCGACATTATCGGTTAAAAACTGAGTAGTAATGTACGAGAATTCAATTGCTCCCCAAACACCAAGTATGAGTGCTGCCAATGATGCAACTTCTAAAATTAATCCTTTTCTAAAACCGTTAATCGCAGCAAACAGCAGAAACAGAATTAAGATAATATCAATATAATTCATTTTAAATTCATGTAAAGTAGGATCAAACAAATGTAGAAATATTTATAACAGTTATAGTAAGAGCGACTTTGAATTTGAAACGTTCTGATAAAAATTTTGATAACAATATACTGAAACCATTCACGTTTTGTACATTTGAATCAAACATAAAAAAGATCAATGAAGTACGACATCAGCTCAAAAATTTATTTTGACTTTGAATCATTTAAATCCAAGTTACTGGAATGGAAAAATGCAGGAGATAGCATAGTTTTCACGAACGGCTGCTTTGATATAATACATCACGGAC
>DASRQG010000368.1:0-3207 GCA_035645995.1 Mariniphaga sp.
AGTTATTAATGAACCATCATGGGATGCCTACGTACCTTACGAGATTGTACAGCGGTACAGAAAACCGCAAACACATGAATATTCCTATATCTACCCCAATGTTGACTGGGAAAAGGAGATGTTTAAAGATATGGGCTTCTCTCACAGGGCTACATTGAGCGCAAGAGGAGGAAGTAAGACCATACAATATTATGGTTTGTTCGGATATACTCATGAAGGGGATATGTTCCAGGATTATGATAATTATAAAGGATATGAACTAAATTATAATTTTAACCGCTTCAATTTCAGAAGTAATATTGATTTAAAATTAACCGGGACTACTAAATTCAAGATGAATCTTTCAGGTTTCTTCAGCCAGAAGAACACCAATTACAACAATGAAGGAAGTACCGGTCGTGCAGACTGGTGGATGTGGGCTGCTACTTATTATAGTGCACCAAACCTTATGGTTCCTATGCATGAAGATGGAAGGTGGGGAGCATACCAGGAAGGTGGTAATAATACGCTAAACCCACTTGCAGTAGTTTATAATATCGGGTTACGGCAAACCCGTACTACACAGTTAAATTCTGATTTTGTATTGGAGCAGGATTTAGGATTTATAACTGAAGGACTAAAAGCGAGTGCCAATTTATTTTATGATAATAGCATACGTTCTGAAGGTGGTATATATGACCGTCAGAACAGTATCAGGCCAAATGAGGCACGTACCAATGTTCCTTTCAAACAAATCTATCCATTGTTATATGAAGGGCCGGATCAGGATCCGAGTGAGTACACAGTATTATTACCAATTAGTGAAGAGGAATATGATTGGGTACTTGCTCCTTGGACTCTTAGACAAGAAGGGATAACCGATTCAAATTGGTCGGGATATATTCCGGTTACAAGAAGAATGTCCTATCAGGCACAGATGAATTATTCACGTACATTTGAAGACCATAGCGTTGGTGCAATGGGGGTATTTAAACGTGAAGAGTATGCCAGGGGAAGTATGTTTAAGAATTTCAGGGAAGACTGGGTTTTCCGTACAACCTATGATTATAAAGCAAAGTATTTATTTGAAGCAAATGGTGCATACAACGGTTCTGAACAATTCGGGCCCGGTTATCGATTCGACTTTTTCCCTTCAGTAGCCGTTGGCTGGTATCTATCCAATGAAAGCTTCTTTAATGTTGATTGGGTTGACAGGCTGAAATTCCGTTACAGTGTTGGTAAAGTTGGTGATGATAAAGTGAGCGGATCAAGATGGTTATATAATTCACAGCTTGCCTATGGTGGTTATGCTAGATTAAGTGAAATTACGAATAACCGGAGCCCATATAATTTCTATCGTGAATCAGTAGTAGGTAATCCCGATATTCGTTGGGAGACTGCATTAAAAACAAACTTTGGAGTTGAATTCGGAATGCTTCGTAATTTAATATCTCTTAACTTTGATTACTTTACTGAAGACAGAACAGATATTTTAATGTCGGGTGGCAGTCGGACAGTACCACCCTATTTTGGAGCTACTCCTCCAAGTGCAAATTTAGGACATGTTAAATCTAATGGTTTTGAAGTTGAATTAGGATTTAATAAAGGTTTTGGTAATGATTTTGATTTATGGGCTACCTTATCGGCTACTCATAATGAAAATGAAGTGATTTTCAGAGATGATCCTCCTTTGCAATTCTCTCATTTAAAAGCGGTAGGCTACCCTATCGGGCAGCAGAAGAGATTAATTGCTACTGAATTTTATAATAACTGGGATGAAGTATATGCCAGTGTACCTACAGAAACAAACGACGGACATAAGCTTCCGGGGTATTATAATTTAATTGACTTTAATGCTGATGGTGTAATCAAAAGCAGTGAGGATGTTGCACCAATTGGATATTCTACTGTGCCACAAAATACAGGGAACTTTACACTTGGTATGAACTTCAAGGGATTTAGTGCCATGGTTCAATTCTATGGTGTTAACAATGCAAACCGGTGGATTCCTTTTGATAATTTCAGAAATGATACTGATATTCTTTTCGGACATGTAGCCGATTATTGGTCGAAAGACAATCCTAATGCTTCGTCCTTTTTACCACGTTGGAAAACAAATGCAGAAAATGTAGGGCATTATCATTTGTATGATGCATCTTATATGAGATTAAGAACTGCTGAAATTGCTTATACATTCGATGATCTTCCCTGGATTAAAGCTTCCGGAATTTCAGGATTAAGATTGTATTTAAATGGAAACAATCTGTTCTTTTGGTCGAATTTGCCGGATGACAGGGAAACTACTCATAGTGGAGCAAGTGATACTCAGGGTGCCTATCCTACTACCAAGCGAATTAACTTAGGTATTGATTTAACATTTTAATGAACAGGAATATGAAAAGTATAATTAAATATAAAAACTTTTATGTGATTTTCCTGATGCTGTTTTTAGTATCTACTTCATGTGAAGATTATCTGGATCAGGCACCGGAAGCGGATATTACAGAAAAGGATGCATTTGGGAATTTTCAGAGTTTTCAGGGATTTGTTGAGGAACTGTACAATTGTGTAATGGATCCCGATAAAGGAGGTGCATGGAACAATTATTCTTTTGCTGATGAAAATCTAAACAACAAAATATATCCATTCGATATTGGTGATTATTGGAATGCTTCAGGATATTTTCATGGAAAACCCAATATTGATCCTTCTTCACTTGAAGGTAGGGATCGGCGCATTTATGAATGGGCATGGTATGCCATACGTAAGGCAAATCTTGCTTTAGAAAAGCTCGAAGAAGAAGGACTTTTTGAGGGAACCCAGGAGGAGAGAGATTTGCTCAAAGGGCAGGCATTATTCTTCAGAGGATGGTTTTATTTTGAATTAGGTCGTTTCTGGGGTGGTTTACCTTACATTACAAGGGTATTAGACCCAACAGAAAGTCTGATAACAGAAGAATTTAACAGGCTTACTTTTCAGGAAATGGCTGTTGAAATGGCTAAGGATTTCAGGGCAGCAGCAGACTTGTTGCCAAATCATTGGGATGAAACAACAGTTGGTCAAAAAACGTCGGGACATAACCGTGACAGGGTGAATAAGTTTTATGCATTAGGTTATCTTGGTAAAGCATTGTTATATGGTGCAAGCCCTATGATGAATGAAGAAGCAACAGGTAGCAATTCTTATAATGCAGAAATGGCAAAACAAGCTGCTGATGCATTTGGGGAG
>DASRQG010000369.1:0-12273 GCA_035645995.1 Mariniphaga sp.
AACTTATTCAGTTTATCGACTACTTTCGGATTTGAATTCATAATGTATAATTTTAGAATAATCCGACAGGACTTAACCTGCCGGATCATTGTTGTTAATGTTTCTTTTTCTATTTGACTTCTTCAAAGTCAACATCTGTTACTTCATCATCTCCCCCCTTGTTGCCATTGTCAGCCGGACCTTGCTGCTGGCCTGATTGAGGACCCCCCTGAGGACCTGCCTGAGGACCACCTTGTTGACCCTGAGCTGCATTGTACATTTCTTGTGATGCTGCAGAAAAAACTGTATTAAGTTCAGTCATAGCTGCATCAATAGCAGGGATATCCTGATTCTTATGAGCATCTTTAAGTTTTGCCAATGCATCTTCAATAGGCTTTTTCTTATCTGCAGGAATCTTATCGCCGTAATCTTTCAACTGCTTCTCTGTCTGAAATATCAGGCTATCAGCCTGGTTCAATTTATCGACACGTTCTTTTGCCTGTTTATCAGCTTCCGCATTTGCTTCAGCTTCCTGTTTCATTCTTTTGATTTCATCATCCGACAAGCCGGATGAAGCCTCGATACGTATCGACTGTGACTTTCCTGTTGCCTTATCCTTAGCACTTACATTGAGTATACCATTTGCGTCGATATCAAATGTTACCTCAACTTGAGGGATACCTCGTGGTGCCGGTGGTATACCGTCAAGATGAAACCTTCCAATTGTTTTATTTCCGGAAGCCATAGGACGCTCACCCTGCAACACATGAATTTCAACAGAAGGCTGATTATCGGCTGCAGTTGTAAATGTTTCTGATTTTTTTGTAGGGATCGTAGTGTTGGCCTCAATTAATTTGGTCATTACTCCACCCATAGTTTCAATACCCAGTGATAAAGGTGTTACGTCCAGCAGCAATACATCCTTAACTTCACCGGTCAATACTCCACCCTGAATAGCAGCACCAATAGCAACCACCTCATCGGCATTTACCCCTTTCGATGGATTCTTACCAAAAAATGCTTTTACCTTTTCCTGAACGGCAGGAATACGGGTAGAACCCCCTACAAGTATCACCTCATCCACTTCATTTGCTGATAGTCCGGCATTTTTAAGTGCTTTGCGACAAGGTTCAATAGTTGCATTAATAAGAGTATCTGCCAGTTGTTCAAACTTAGAACGTGTAAGCGTTTTAACAAGGTGTTTTGGAATACCGTCAACCGGCATAATGTAAGGCAGATTGATTTCTGTCTGTGTAGAACTTGAAAGTTCGATCTTAGCCTTTTCGGCTGCTTCTTTCAAACGCTGCAGCGCCATTGGATCGCGTTTCAGGTCAACACCTTCGTCGCGTTTAAACTCTTCAGCAAGCCATTCAATAATAACCTGGTCGAAATCGTCTCCACCAAGGTGTGTATCACCATCAGTTGATTTAACTTCAAAAACGCCATCACCCAGCTCCAGAATAGAAATATCAAATGTTCCACCTCCAAGGTCAAACACAGCAATCTTCATATCCTTGTTCATCTTGTCGAGCCCGTATGCCAGAGATGCGGCAGTAGGTTCATTGATGATTCGTCTGACTTTCAGACCTGCTATTTCACCGGTCTTTTTAGTAGCCTGACGCTGTGAATCACTAAAATAAGCAGGTACAGTAATAACTGCTTCACTTACTTCCTGTCCCAGATAATCTTCAGCAGTTTTTTTCATTTTCTGCAACACCATTGCTGAAATTTCCTGCGGACTATACTTGCGGTCATCAACCTGTACCCGTGGCGTATTATTATCTCCCTTTACAACTGTAAACGGAACTCGTTGTACTTCCTTTGTTACTCTGTCAAATGTTTCACCCATAAAACGCTTAATGGAAGATATCGTTTTGGTTGGATTGGTAATTGCCTGACGTTTTGCAGGATCACCAATTTTACGTTCCCCATTATCAACAAATGCAACAATGGATGGTGTTGTACGTTTGCCTTCGCTGTTGGGAATTACAACAGGTTCATTCCCCTCCATTACTGCAACACATGAGTTGGTCGTTCCTAAGTCGATGCCAATTATTTTTCCCATAGTGATGTATTTTCGTTATTAGTTATATAATTTTTCATTATCGGTTACTTTTATACCGAATCCTAATGAATCAATGATTGTGCCACCTCCCGAATTGCATCATGTTGCGTAAATATGACACAGGTTATGCAGAAATGATAAATACAGACTGTCAAAACCGGTGACAAAAAGGCAGGAAAGAAAACTATTTTCAAAATGACATGATCCACCGTCAAAAATTATAACTACTCAAAAGCAACACTTTAACCATACATAGTCCAGATTAAATTCAATTAAACATGGACAAATACTGGTTCATGTATACCTCTGGCTTGGTTCCCAATTCATCATTTTTTAGTATTTGCTCCGGAAAAATGAGACAGAAAATTCGGGGCCGGGTACTACCATCTCATCCTTTTTAGCAATTCGATAAGCGAAAGAAGATTCAATCCGGTACCTGGAATTCATCTGAGTATAAAATTCGAGGTAAGGAATTAAAGCATGATTTACCGGCTGCAAGTCATCCCAATCTTTTACTACCATTCCGGGAATGTATCTTAAACCAAATGAAAGTTCATTTTTCAGGGAAGGATACCAACTCCAGCCACTGGTCACTTCGAGTGTAACCCAGTCATCCCTTTTATATCCGTTATAGGTGAGAGTTGCACCGATTAGGCGGTTAATTCCTGTACTACGATATTTATGATTTTCATACTTCACAAATCCGCCATAAACAAAATCCGGCTCCCTGTTAAAATAGTTAAAGAAAGGTCCTCCTTCGAAACGGCTCCCATGGAACCGGGGCCTTAGCTCAGAGTATTCCCAATCATAACGAAGGCCATCAGGTTGTTCAAGAAATAATTTCTCATTAATAAATTTTACAAGTTGTTCTGATTCTATTTCTGTAGAATGGCCATTTCTTAATTCACGCTGGTGCTTGATTCGTCCGATTTCATTTCCTACAGCATTAACCTCATCAGAGGAAAATATTCTTCCAGGGTAATACTTATTGAGTAACCATTGGGCGACTGCAAAATGATTGACTACATTAATTCTTCCTATTCCCCAGCCTGCTTTTGCCTTAAACCCATACCGGAGTTTACTGTCAGAAGAATTATCATTATACGGAGAACTCTTAAAGGTTGAGTCAATAAAAGTACCTTCAGCATTATTTTTATACAAATCATACCCCCCCCCATCCTGAAACATCAAGTAATGTATAGGTATTATTGTTCCAATAGAATCTGCTTGTATAATTCAGGCCTGCTTCCCCTCTAAAGCCTGCCGGAGTTGAATTGGTATCTATAAATCCAATCCCGGAACTGTCAGCAATTTCTCCATTCCCTAAGAACGGTCCTATAAGCAAGTTCGCTCCCCACTGTTCCTGCCTTGATGGTAAAAACAGCATATTTCTACTTTCGAGCATTATATTGAGTGATGATATGTTCTGTTTCATTCTGAAAAAACTTTCATCAGTGAGAAGTTCTTCTTCCTCTGCTGAAAATTTAAAAAGTAAACCAGTATTAATTTCCTGCTTAATATAAATCTGATTTTGCTGATTATTGGTTATTTCCTGCGCTGTAGCTGTATATGAAATAACAAGTATCAACAAAAAATAAAAAACTTTTATATATCTGAACAATTGATGCATTATACTATTATTTATATGATGCGATAAAAGTAAAGATAGTTCTTTTAAATAAGTCCAATATTGAAAAATTAATTATAAGATAGGAATTCGTTACCTGAATGATATACAATTTTGCCGGGGGCAAAGCTTTAGTTACTTTTGCGCACAAATTTTAAATCTACTGAAATGTCAGTTCATAGTGAGGTCAGGAAAGTTACAACGCACCGTTTATCAGAAATGAAGCTGCGTGGTGAAAAAATAGCAATGCTTACATCATACGATTACAGCATGGCAAGTTTAATTGATGAGGCAGGTATCGATATAGTACTGGTAGGTGATTCGGCCTCAAATGTAATGGCTGGCAATGAGACAACTCTGCCTATTACCTTAGACCAAATGATCTATCATGGCATGTCAGTTGTAAAGGGCGTTAAAAGAGCTTTGGTAGTAGTTGATCTTCCGTTTGGCACCTACCAGGGAAACTCAAAAAAGGCTCTTGCATCTGCCATACGCATTATGAAAGAATCAGCTGCCGATGCAGTTAAACTCGAGGGAGGATCAGAAATAATTGAATCAGTAAATCGAATTATTTCAGCCGGAATACCGGTTATGGGCCATTTAGGATTAATGCCTCAATCAATTCATAAATTTGGAACCTATACTGTAAGAGCAAAAGAGGAAGAAGAAGCTGAAAAGTTGTTGAAAGATTCTCATTTACTGGAAGAATCTGGATGTTTTTCGCTTGTTTTGGAAAAAATTCCTGCACAGTTAGGTAAAAAAGTTGCCGAAGAATTAAAAATTCCTGTTATAGGTATAGGTGCAGGTAATGGAGTTGACGGGCAGGTATTGGTAATTCATGACATGCTGGGAATAACACAACAGTTTTCACCCCGTTTCCTGAGAAGATACCATAACCTGGGAGCAGAAATAAAAGGAGCTGTGGGAAATTACATTAAAGATGTCAAATCACAGGATTTCCCAAATAATAAAGAGCAATATTAATATTTATAAATAAAGTTATTAATTTGTGCAAATACTTTACGAAGACAATCACATAATAGCTGTCAATAAAGCCTGTGGGGAACTAGTGCAGTCGGACATTACAGATGAACGTACTCTGGTAGATGATGTAAAAGATTATCTAAAAGAAAAATATAATAAACCCGGAAATGTATTTGTAGGATTACCACACCGGCTCGACCGGCCGACAAGTGGTATTATGTTACTGGCTAAAACCGGCAAAGCACTTGAAAGGCTCAATACTTTATTTTCACAACGTGATCAAATTACAAAAACTTATTGGGCGGTTGTTAATAAACGCCCACCTAAGCATGAAGACACGCTTGAACATTATCTTAGAAAGGTACAGGAAAGAAATAAAAGCTATGCATACAATAAACCTACCCCAGGAGCCAAATATGCAAGGCTTACTTATAGACATGTTGCAAGTATTGACAAATACCACCTGCTGGAGATTCAGCTTTTTACAGGCAGGCATCATCAAATCAGGGTACAACTTGGCACCATAAATCTCAGAATAAAAGGAGATCTTAAATATGGGTTTCAACGTGCTAATGAGAACAAAGGAATACATTTACATGCAAGGAAACTGGAATTCATCCATCCGGTAAAGAAAACTTTTATAACCATAATTGCTGAACCACCGGAAGACCCGGTATGGAATGAATTTCTTAAAATGTTTCGTGACAACATGTTTAGTCCAGTGATTCCGGTTTGAATGCAAAGGGCAACAAATTACCAACGTTTTCGAATACCTGAATTTTTCTTTTTCCGTCTAGTATAACACGAATAGGTGTTTTAAAACGGACCTCCGATTCAATGAGCGCCTGCCTGCAGGAACCACAAGGTGCAACAGGTCCATCAACAAGGCCATTCGTATTTGATGCTGTAACAGCCAGTGCTTTTACTGCTACATCAGGATAACCGGCATGCGCATAAAACAATGCTACTCGTTCGGCACATAAACCTGTAGGGAACGCAGCATTTTCCTGATTATTTCCCTTTATAATAAGACCATTCGACAACATTACTGCTGCCCCTACATAAAATCCCGAATAAGGTGCAAATGCATGTTGTGATGCTTCCCGCGCATCTAATAAAAGTTGCTGATCAGCTTTTGGCAAATCTGCAACTGTGTCGTATTCATATACGAAAATCCTTAATTCTTTCGTTCGCATTATGATAGATTTACTCCAAAAATACAAAGATCCAGTTTAATGAACATAAATTATTTATCAAATTCAAGTATAAAAGTCAATATTCACGATGAAATGTTCATAAAATCCTGTCAGAAACCTTGAAATATCCTATACAGACACTATTTTAGCAACAATATTAATAAAGTGGGACTACAAAAAATAAGAATTATCCTATGTTTCAAAAAATTACACGATACCAATTCATCCTATATCTATTCATGGCTACCACAATTGTAGCACATGCCCAAATTTCTCGTGATGAATATATCCGTAAATATCAATTACTTGCTATTGAAGAAATGGGACGAAGCGGTATACCGGCAAGTATAAAAATGGCACAGGCAATTCTTGAATCGGGCGACGGTAATAGTGAACTGGCCCGCAAATCAAACAATCACTTTGGCATCAAATGTAAGTCAGGATGGAAGGGACAAAAAGTTTATTATGATGATGATGAACGTGGAGAATGCTTCAGGAAATATAAATCTGTACAGGAATCTTTTATTGACCATACAAATTTTTTGGTTTCCAGTCCCCGCTATGCATTTTTATTTAAACTTGCACCAAATGATTATAAAGGTTGGGCCCGAGGGTTAAAACAAGCCGGTTATGCTACTGCCAGACATTATGATAATACACTCATTAAACTAATTGAAGACAACAAGCTCGACCGACTTGATTATAAACAAACTTTTAATCCACTCGTTGCACAGGCATTCAATAAAAATTCAGGTATGGCTGGTGGACTTTCTATAAATCCTTATAATCAAAGGCAGATAATAAAAGTTAACAATATTGAAGCAGTTTTAGCAAGTGCAAGTGATACTTACGAAATAATTGCACAAGGATTAGGCATAGATGTATGGGAATTGTATAAGTTCAACGATCAACCTTCAGGATATGTTCCCCGACAAAATGAGGTAATTTATATTGAAGCTAAAAACCGAAGAACAAAACGAAAACTAGAGTATCATACAGTTGAACCTGGTGAAACGATGCATTATATTTCTCAATTATATGGGATCAAGCTTAAACCATTATACAGAAGAAATCGCATGAAACAAGGAGAGCAGCCTCAACCTGGTGAAGTTATTCATCTCCGCAAAAAGAAATCCAGGTAACTTATTTACAGGTTCTTAATCGGGGTAATTAATTTGAACATTGTATTCCAATAAAAAAACAACTTTATACAGCAGTTGACATCTACTGTTTAAAGTTGCTTTTTTATTATTACAAAATTCCTTTGGCAGTACCCCTTTGAATGCCTTTTTTATTATTCGATGCTAAATCTATATACCGTACTAGTTGAGTATAGCTCTCCAGGCTGTAAAATAATTGAGGGGAATTCAGGCTGATTGGGTGAGTCGGGGAAGTGTTGAGTTTCAAGCGCAAAAGATTCCCTGTAGTTAAATGTTCTTCCAAATTTGCCGGTATCGGAACCATCCATAAAGTTCCCCCCATAGAACTGAAGCCCTGGTTCTTGTGTATAAACCTCCATTTTCCTTCCGCTTTCTGGTTCTAATACTGTAGCTGCCAATGATATGGCCCCATAATGGGGTTTATTTAATACGAAATTGTGATCATAACCAAGCCCATACTGTAACTGTAAATTGGAGTCCTGCAAATCCAAGTCTGCCCCAATTTTTTTAGGTTGCCGAAAATCAAAAGGAGTGCCTTCAACCGGTTCATTCTTACCGATTGGTATCAGAGTTGAATCTACAGGTGTATAATAATCTGCATTAATAGTCAATATGTGATTGTTTATAGTTCCATTTGCTTCACCAGCCAGATTAAAAAAAGCATGATTAGTAAGATTAACCGGTGTAGCCTGATCTGTTTCAGCTTTATATTGGATAACTACTTCACTTAGCTTTGTGAGGGTGTACTCAACTTCAACAGCAAGGTTACCCGGATAACCCATTTCACCATCGGGAGACATATAGGAAAGCAAAATAGAAGAATCGGTCACAGCTTCTACATCCCATACTACATTATGAAATCCATCGGGGCCTCCATGTAAATGATTAGGATGATTATTGAGCGGTAAATTATACTCTTTTCCATCCAAAACAAATCTTCCACCGGCAATTCGATTACCTACTCTGCCTATTATAGTACCATGAAAAACCTCTTTAGCATTCCGGTAATCTTCGATTGATTTAAATCCGTGGACAACATCAGCCATTTTGCCATTTTTACCGGGAACACATAAACTAACTATTCTGCCCCCATAATTAGTAATTGCAGCAGATATATTTCCATTTTTCAAATAATACAAGTTTGTTTCCTTGCCATTTATTGTAGTGCTGAAGTCATCTTTAATTAAGTCAGCACAATGACTATTTTGTACTGCTTTAGGGGAGCAATTTTGTAAAACAAAAACAAATAGTACCAGCATCAACAAAAGAAAAATATTTCTCATTTTCATTTTTTTATTTTCTCTAATTTCATTTAGAATAAAGTCAAGTTCTAAAAACCCATTTTCAATGGATAGATTTTAGTTCATAGCAAAGGTTTGAGCCCTATTCTTAGAAAAGTGTTGCCAGAGCTCTCCGGCTGTTGTAATTATTTATTCTTAAAGTAGTTACTTATTTCAAGATTAACTTTCCTAATACGTTCCTCATCCAGTTTAATCACTTTTCGATCGTAAGTCATTAAACCATTCACTTCAATTTCAACGTCAGAAGTCTGAGTATAAACAGCAGCTGAATATCCGTTTGGAATAAGTTCTTTCAATCTTTCAGCCAGTTCAATATAAGTATCAGTAGCCTCTTTGGAGGTTTTATATTGTACATATCCCCAGTTACGGTCTTTCTCCCAAAGATGATCTTCCAGAGCAAGTCCTATTCCCCCGTATTCACCTAATACATTAGCACGCTTTGAATCATAAATGCCCATAACAGGCCCGGGATAGTTGTGCATATCAATCATATCACCCACATCGTAATGGTTACCTCCACTTGCAGGATTAACCAATCGAGACGGGTCGTAGTTTTTTGTCCACTCAACAATTTCTTCCGTTTTAAACTGCCCCCATGCTTCATTAAAAGGCACCCAAACTACGACACTTGGATTAGAAATAGTAAGATCCATGATTTCCTTCCACTCCTGGCGAAAATTTTGTTCGGATTCTGCACTACGTTGAAATTCCTGCCCATTAAAGTAGTTACGCATTTGCCATTGCGGCGAACGATCGCCGTTGGGCATGTCCTGCCATACTAAAACACCTTCACGGTCACAGTGATAATACCAGCGAGCAGGTTCAACTTTTACATGTTTTCTAATCATATTAAAACCAAAATCTTTGGTTTTTCTGATATCATACAGTAACGCTTCATCGGAAGGAGCAGTATATAAACCATCAGGCCACCAACCCTGATCTAATGGACCAAAATGGAAATAATCCTCATTATTCAGTTGAAGCCTTACAATTCCATTTTCATCGCGAGCAGTCGATATCTTTCTCATCCCTACATAGCTGTCCACCTTATCTATCACTTTTCCACCCCGTGAAATTGACACTTCAAGGTCGTAAAGAAATGGATTCTCCGGACTCCAAAGTTTAGCATCAGGGACTGCTACAAGTACTTCCTGTCCGGCTGCTGCTTTACCGGCTCCAATCAAATTTCCATTATCAAACACTTTTACCTCTACTATATCTGACATAGCAGTTCCTTCTGCAGATGCTAAAACAGATAAATTACCCCCATCAATATTAGGAATAGTCTTTAAATGAGATATGTAAGTTTTTTCCACAGGTTCAATCCAAACGGTCTGCCAAATACCTGTAACCGGAGTATACCAGATACCACGAGGTTCTTCTACTTGCTTGCCTCTTGGCTGATAACCTTTATCTGATGGATCCCATACTTTTACCACAAGTTTTTGTTCCCCTTTTGTCAGAAATGGAGTTATATCGAAACTATAAGGTGCGTACCCGCCTCTGTGTGTTCCTACCTTAATATCATTTACCCATATATCTGCCTGCCAATCAACTGCTCCAAAATTCAACAGCACATTTTTATTTTTCCAGGCAGATGGTATTGAGAAAGTACGATGATACCACAAATCATACTTTTCACCTACTCTTTTCTGTACTCCTGAAAGACTTGATTCAACAGGAAAGGGCACCAATATTTTTCCGTCAAAAGAAGTGGGAATGCTACTATTATTTTCGATAATGGCATAATCCCATAATCCATTTAGATTTTGCCACTGGTCACGTACTAATTGAGGACGCGGATATTCAGGTAATGGATTTGAAGGATCGATTTGGGTAGCCCATTTCGTTTTTATCTGTTCGCCGGCAGGTTGCCATCCTTGTGCATAAGAAAAAGCATAAATCCCGATTAAAATCAGGGTAATTAGAGTCTGTTTCATAAATCTTGATTTTATTTAATAATAATTTTGATTTTGCCTTATAGTAGTAACTTCATATTGATTATCAAAAAACATAATGATTGTTTTCCCCCACTGATGTAAACGTCGATAAATAAGTTGTTAGTTCTACCGCTAAAATTCCCCAAATAAAAACCCTGGAGCCTAACTGTTTAATTACGATTTTTATAACAAATTTATTTTTCCCCTGCTATTAAATGCTAAAAATACATATCCTATGATTGAAAAAGGAATTTTTCAAAGTCAATCTTTATTTATTAACACCAAAATTATCGATCAGGTGTTGATATTCCATATTATTAATAACGATCATAGAGCCACGTCTGACGGCTTCAGGCAAACTATATTTATCCCAATCAGAAAAAAAAGTATAACCTGAAGCCTGGTACCATGGACCATTCATATTATCAGCAATTGATAACCCATATGAAACTCCCGGATACTGTTCGTAATATATATAGAAATAATTATTGTCAGGAGAAGGAATTAACATAGGAGCTTCTCTGAAATTTGGACTAATAGGCATAGCAGGTTCGGAATACGGCCCTATGAACGATGAGGCTTTGGCAATACGAATTGTTTTACCGGTAGTCCAATAGGGAGTGGGATAAACTTCGTCTTTTATTATTGCAAAATAGTCTTTACCTACTTTCCTAATAATAACATCAATAGTTCCCATATCCCATTCAAAAAGCATTTTGGGAGTATCAGAAAAGTTTTTCAGATCTTTAGATAAGACATATAAAGTCCGCTGGCTGGCCCAATACCTTTCCGGATCAGTAGGAGTGCCCTCTTTATGTGGAGTGTGCCACGTAACTATATATTGTTTAGAGGATTCATCATAAAAAAGTTTAGGTGCACCTATACGTTTCAGTGCATGGGAATAACCGGGGGTACTTTTTAAATCAGGAGTAAAAGTACTGTATTTTTCCCAATTTATAAGATCGGTGGAAACCCAAATATTTATATCAAGTGATGCATCATTATCATTTCCTATCAGATAATATCTTCCATCATGTCCTTTTGTTATGTCCGGATGCCCTTTATAATCTTCAAATACACGCTGCATATTATTTAATGATTTCCAATGCAAACCGTCTTCACTAACAGAATAATATAATCGGCCATAATCATTATGTATCATATGGGCAAACAGATAAGCTTCATTAACCGGCTTTGCATCTCCGACAATTTGTCCCGGAGGATTGGGTTGCTGGCCGAAACAAACTGTTGAAAAAGAAAGAAAAATTAACAATAAGATATGTACATTTAAATTCATAAAATAAAAATTTAGAAAGAAAGGCTTATGATGCATTTCTTCAGGTTTTTTTTAAAAATTACTAATAACCACAACCGCCTATTTATTACAGACTCATTGTGATTTCACCAGGTAGTTCATCCCATTCCATTAAAACATTTAGCGAAAATTAATAAAATATATGAATTTGGCATAAAAAGATTATTGTCAGGTACAAAAAAAATCTTTATAATTACTCTTAATATGCCACAAGCTCAAATTATATGGAAGATAATTATAGTAAAGATACTTCTGGTATTTCAAATAGTATTAGTATTAATTGCCCTATATTTTTTTATAGCAATTATCTTGTCCTTTTCTCCCGTCAACACACCCCTTCCGGTTTGCTTTCCTGAAAAAGATATTTACATTAGCTCGAATGGAATACATGCCGATATCATCATTCCGGCACATGAACTTGATTCTGATTTTCTGGTTCAGCTTCAACCACTTCCCGGCACCCAATTTATTGCCTTTGGCTGGGGTGATAAAAACTTCTACATAAAGACTCCTGAATGGAAGGATCTTACTTTTCCTGTTGCATTCCGTGCCCTTTTTCTTAAAAGTGCAACAGCTATGCATGTTACTTATTATCCTTGGAAAGGAAGGAATTGGACATCGGTTAAACTTTGCAATCAACAACTGCAGTCGTTAATTGTATATATAGAAAGTACTTTTAAAAATGACCAACAAGGGCAGCTGGTAA
>DASRQG010000370.1:0-2275 GCA_035645995.1 Mariniphaga sp.
TGTACTTGGCACCTTTTATCCACGTATTGTCCGCATGGAATAAACGATGCCATAACAATAAATCAACATATAAGCCTTATTTGTACATTTCGGTGATGATTCATAGGTATAATCGATAAGTTGGCTACATTCGCATCCCTAAATTCATTATCTAAATAATTCAAAGACATGGATCAGAATCTTGAAGCCATGCCACTGTGGATGTCTGTTCCATTTGTGGTGATGTTGCTGTTTATTGCTATTGGGCCACTGTTGTTTAACCATTGGTGGGAAAATAACCGGAATAAATTATTTATATCGTTGGCACTTGGGTTACCTGTATCAATATTATTAGTTTCAAAAGGCTTATACCATGAACTGATACACCAGGTTTTATTTGACTACCTGCCATTTATAATTTTGCTGGGTGCTCTCTTTATTATCACAGGTGGAATACACCTTAAAGGAGACATCGAAGCAAAACCCGTAACCAACTCAATCTTTTTGGCTATAGGCGGATTACTTGCATCTTTTATGGGAACAACAGGAGCTTCAATGTTGCTTATCCGGCCTATTATTAAAACCAACCAACAACGAACATTTAAGGTACATACTATTTTGTTCTTCATCGCAGTTGTTGCAAATGCGGGAGGTATGCTGACCCCTTTGGGTGACCCGCCTCTTTTCTTGCTTTACCTGAGAGGTGCACCTTTTGAATGGTTCCTAACGCTATTTTACCCCTGGTTATTTGTCAATAGTACTTTTATCCTTATTTATTATTTTATTGATAAATACTACTATTCAAAAGAACCTGCTGAAGCAATTGTAAATGATAATACCCATGTGGAACCCATCAGGATTGCAGGAAACTTAAACTTTATTTTCCTGATAGGAGTAATTTTATCCGTTGCTTTTCTGAATGAACAATATCTGCCGGCGATTCATTCTAACCATTATTTGGGGTTTATTCGTGAAGGTGTAATTTTGTTAATGGCGGGTATGTCTCTATTAACCGGCACTCACGAGTTGAGGTATTTTCAGAATAAATTTACATGGGGGCCAATTGTGGAGGTTGCTTATTTGTTTTTTGGAATTTTTATCACAATGATACCTGCTTTAATGTATCTTAAACAAAATGCAAATTCATTTGGAATCGATACTCCTGCACTTTTCTTTGCCGCAACAGGAGGTTTAAGTGCTTTCCTGGATAATGCACCTACCGCTGTCTCTTTCCATAATCTTGCTCTGGGAATGGCTTCTCAGTTTGGTGGTGTCAATTTAATTGCAGGTATTCCTGAATTACTTTTAAAAGCTATATGTCTTGGAGCTGTGTTTTTTGGTGCTATGACCTACATTGGTAATGGCCCGAATTTTATGGTTAAGGCTATTGCGGAAGAAAATAATATTACTATGCCAGGTTTCTTTGGTTATATTTTTAAATTTTCACTAATCGTATTGCTTCCGGTTTATTTTATTACGCAATTGATTTTTCTCTGAAAAGATAAAATTTTTAAAATAGGAGCAGTATTTTTCAAAGCAATGAAATATTATATTTTTTCATTGCTTTGGTGTTATAGATGAAATATAGTTTTCATGAAGTCTGATTATTCCTTTTTATTTTATATAAAGAAAATGTTTATCTGATAATTTCCTTAAATTAATCATTTATGTTCATTTCCTATAGGAACCGATTCATGACAATCGGTACAGGCCACTGAATGAATATTATTTGAACTTCCCGGGGAAAAATAGCTGGTATTCATAGTCTTTACATCAAGGTTACAATTAGAAATTCCGGGATGACAGTTATTACATGAATTGCGCTGATAGTTTGAATGCGGAGCATGGCAGGCCCTGCAGCTGATGCCCTCATGAACTCCTACAGGGGTTCGATCATCATGGCTTCCGCTTTGATGCCACACCGAGGGAGCATGACATTGAACGCACAATCGGTATACCGGATCAGCAGGTACATTTACAGGTTCTTCTTCCCGGATTATTTTGGGGGTGGGCAAATGCTCCAACGATAAATGCATTTTTTCATTTCGAACATAAAATGCAACAGAATTATTTTCCATTAACCTGCTGTATGAAATATTTTTTGGTATTGAATAGTCAGGCTTGACAGAAGGTTTGCCAGGGCTGTGAATTTGATGGCAGGTCATACAGGGCATTGAAGGCCGGTCTTTTAATTCCTGATTTTTCATTTTCCATGGCCCTTCAATAGATATAGGTTCTACAACATCAAGAATGGTACCTTCATAAAACATACCATGACAGCGAAGGCAATCAAAAT
>DASRQG010000371.1:0-3027 GCA_035645995.1 Mariniphaga sp.
CTCTGATACCCGAATCATCACACATTGCTTCTATTACATCCATTGTACTTAGTGCGATGGCCTCTAGTGCTGCCCTGGCAATGTGAGCTTTCCCCGTGCCCCGGGAAATGCCTGTTATTGTTCCCGCTGCATATTGATCCCAATGTGGAGCACCTAGTCCTACCATGGCAGGAACAAATGAAATTCCTCCACTGTCTTCAACCTGAAGGGCTAGTGCTTCGATATCGGAGGAGGAGTTAATGATTCCTAATTGATCGCGCAACCATTGTACTACCGCTCCGGCTACAAATATACTGCCTTCCACGGCATAGGTGATGTTTCCGTTTATCTGCCAGGCTATGGTGGAGATGAGGTTGTGGCTGGATGTCACTGGTTTGCTGCCGGTATTCATTACAACAAAACAGCCTGTCCCATAAGTATTTTTTACCATACCCTCTTCAATACACATCTGCCCAAACAAGGCAGCTTGCTGGTCTCCGGCTATTCCTGCAATAGGTATTTCGGTATCTAACCATTGTTTTGTAGTGGTTCCATAAATTTCACTGCTCGACCTGACATCAGGTAGCAGTTCTTTGGGAATTCCAAGAATGTTGAGCAACTCTTCATCCCATTCAAGGGTATGAATGTTAAATAGTAATGTGCGGCTTGCATTGGTAACATCTGTAAGATGTAATTTTCCTTCTGTAAGTTTCCAAATTAACCAGGTATCAACAGTGCCAAAAGCAAGCTTGCCGGCTTCTGCAAGTTCACGAACTCCCTCAACATTATCAAGTATCCATTTTATTTTTGTTCCTGAAAAATAAGCATCTAATAATAAGCCTGTTTTTTCAGAAAAGGTACTTTCTAATCCTTTTGATTTCAAATCATCACAAATGCTTGCCGTACGTCTGTCTTGCCAAACTATAGCGTTATAAACAGGCTTGCCTGTCTCCCGGTTCCATATTATTGTTGTTTCCCGCTGATTGGTAATACCTATGCCTGAAATTTCTTCAGCAGAAATTCCATTTTGTTCTAATACATCACAAGCTACCTTTAACTGACTGTCCCATATTTCCTCCGGATTATGTTCTACCCATCCCGAATATGGGTATATCTGATTAAATTCCTTCTGTGATATACCTACTATTTCCCCTTTATGGTTAAATAGAATTGCCCGATTACTAGTGGTTCCTGAATCAAGTGCAAGAATGTAATTTTTCATAGTATTGATGAGATTGTTTGATTTATAACCATGAAAATACAACTATTTAAGTGAATTGAAAGAAAATTTAATGAACTTCGTATTTTTGCAATTTGCAAATCAAGTGTAATGAATATAAAAACAGACAGAGTAGGCATTTTAGGCAGTGGAAGCTGGGCTACAGCCATTGCTAAAATGCTGCTTGAGAATGTAAGTCAGGTAAACTGGTTTTTTAGAAAAAAAGATACTATTGAACAGTTCAAAGAATTAGGCTCAAACCCGAGGTATCTTCAAAGCGTTGAATTTGATGTGAATAGAATAAAATTCTACAACAACTCAAACGATCTGATTAAAAATTCGGAAATTATTGTGATGGCTGTTCCTTCAGCATTTCTGCCCGATGTGCTTAAACGATCGAAAAATTATCTTTCACAAAAACACATTCTTTCCGGAATAAAAGGAATAGTTTCTAAAGAAAATATGTTGGTAGCTGAGTATCTTCATAAGAATTTTAAGGTTCCACTGAATAATATTGGAATCATTGCCGGTCCCTGTCATGCTGAGGAGGTTGCTCTGGAGAAACTTTCGTATTTGACTGTTGCCTGCGAGGATGAAGTGAAGGCTGCTCGTTTTGCGCGTCTTATTCATTCTACGTATATCCATACCTCTATTTCTGAAGATATTTATGGTACAGAATTTACTTCAGTGATGAAGAATATTATTGCCATCGGTGCAGGAGTTGCTCATGGGCTTCGATATGGTGATAATTTTCAGGCAACATTAGTTTCTAATGCTATACAGGAGGTGAAACGTTTTGTTGATACTGTACATCCAATAAAACGAGATATTATGGACTCTGCTTATCTGGGGGATCTTATGGTAACTGTTTACTCTCAGTTCAGCCGAAACCGGATGTTGGGAACAATGATTGGAAAAGGTTACTCCGTCAAAAATGCTTTTATCGATATGAATATGGTTGCTGAAGGATATTATGCCTCACGTTCTATTCATGAAATCAATAAGAAATATCAGGTGAATCTTCCCATTTGTGAAACTGTTTATCGAATCCTTTATGAGAAGGTTCCGCCTAAAAATGAAATTAGACAGTTGTCGCTAAAACTAGGTTGAAACAACAGTTCTATGATTTCCTGAACCAATTGATGTTCAATTCACTGATGCAATTAAAAAGGGCGGTAAATAATGTACCACCCTTTTTATATGAAGTCATCATTTATTACCTCATTTTCTTAAAAGCATTTATCAAACCATTTGTAGAAGCATCATGACCAATAATTGGCTGGTTATCCTGTAATTCAGGTAAAATTGCATTGGCCAGTTGTTTCCCTAATTCAACTCCCCACTGATCGTAACTGAAAATGTTCCAAATTACGCCCTGTACAAAAATTTTATGTTCGTACATTGCTATAAGTGCACCAAGTGAACGTGGTGTTATTTTCCTGACAAGTATTGAATTGGTGGGATTGTTTCCTTTGAACACCTTAAATGGCAGAAGTGCTTCTATCTCCTTGTCATCCATTCCTGCTTTTTGTAATTCAGCTTTAACCTGTTCCGCTGTTTTTCCTACCATCAATGCTTCTGTCTGAGCGAAAAAATTTGCCAATAATTTTACATGATGATCGCCGATGTTGTTATGACTGATAGCAGGAGCTATAAAATCACAGGGGATCAATTTTGTTCCCTGATGTATGAGTTGATAAAATGCATGTTGCCCGTTTGTCCCGGGTTCTCCCCAAATAATTGGACCTGTTTGATAATTTACAGGAGTTCCGTTCCTGTCAATATATTTTCCATTACTTTCCATATTTCCCTGTTGGAAGTATGCTGCG
>DASRQG010000372.1:0-2553 GCA_035645995.1 Mariniphaga sp.
GGGAATGCTTTCATTACAGGAAACAGATTATGTTCCATTTATTTATAATATGTGGAATCAACCTATAACTATTGATGGTAAAGAATATACTACCTTTAATGATGGAGGAACCAACAGGACAGGTTATGATTTCAGGAAGTTTGTAAGGAACTATGCCGGTCAGGGCCGCAGCGCAGGTGATTACAACTGGCCGGTCATGCGGCTTGCTGATGTATTTTTGATGTACGCCGAGGCTACTAATGAGATCAACGGGCCCCAGGCTGATGCAATTGAACTTGTGAACAGAGTCAGGCATCGTGGCAATCTTCCCCCTCTGGCTCCTGAAAAAACTGCTACAAAAGAGGCCTTTTTTGATGCAATAGAACAGGAACGAATTGTTGAGTTGTTTGCAGAAGGCCATCGGGGATGGGATTTGAGAAGGTGGAGAGCCATTGAACGTGTATGGGGCGGGCCCTATAGTGATGGGAAATGGACCATCGACACTTGGGGTAATAATCAGCAAAGGTTCTTTTTTAATGCCTCAGAATTAACTTATGAAAGGTTATATATTTATCGTATACCGGAAAGTGAAAGAGAGAGGAATCCTAATTTAACACAAAATGCACCCTGGCGTTAGATGCCGGAATAACATAAAAATATAAAAATTGAATAGAATGAAACGAGCATGTAAATACTTAAACACAAGAGAATTATTAAATTTATGCAAGTTCCATATGATACC
The DNA here is from genome assembly GCA_035645995.1 of Mariniphaga sp. Taxonomy (GTDB): domain Bacteria; phylum Bacteroidota; class Bacteroidia; order Bacteroidales; family Prolixibacteraceae; genus Mariniphaga. The sequence continues at coordinate 722 of DASRQG010000372.1, forward strand.
TTTTAGAATAAAATTTTTTGATCATATGAAAATAAATATTTTAATCAAAATGGTTTTTATCCTTATTGTTGGCTTGACAGTAAGATGCATCGACTATCCAATTGATGAAGATGGCCTGTTGATAACCAAAAGATCAGAATGTTATGTTAGTAACTTTGAGCTTCTTGGGGCTGATTTTCAGACAGTTAGAACAAGTGCTGCTGTAATAGATACTTTAGAGCAGACTATTGATGTTGAAGTTTTTTTTGGTACAGATTTAAAAAATCTATACCCTCAGTTTTCATTGGTTACTGATTGCAAATTAGAACCAAAAATTACAGGGAAAGTTGATTTTTCCGATTTGGAGAATCCACGACAATGGACGGTAATCTCGGGAAATCGGCAAGTAAGGAAAACTTATACTGTGAATATCTCTGTTCAGTCAATACCTTAAAAACAATGAATTATGCGACTAATTAATGTTTATATATTAATAATCCTTTCCTTTGGTTTCGTTATTTATTCATGCAATGAGGACGAATATTCAATTCCGGTACCAAAATCAGGATTACAGAACGATTGTATTAAACACTCCTTAGGCCCAAATGTAATAGGGACCGAGATGGTTTTTGCCTATGCTATGGCATTACTTCCGGAAGAAGGTAATATAACATCCGCACAAGTAGAAGCTTCAATTCCCGGAGGTAATGGAACCTATTTGTCGAATGAGTCATTACATACAGATGGTACAGGTAGTAATGTAGGTGTAGTAATTGGAAATCCATCAACACAAAGTGGTAATATAACAACTGTTACATTTACTAAGGATACCTGTGCAGCTACTTTACGTTTTTATTATGTTGTACCGGAAGAAGCAAGAGGAAAAACTGTTACATTCACATTCTCTGCAAAAGCAAGTAACGGGCAAACAGTAGAATATGAAATGGGACCCTATGACATCAGAAATATGGATATGAAATTGGATATGGAAGCCATAGACAGTACTCTCTATTTTATTTCGATTGCTGATATGGCTGTTTATGGTGCTGAAGAGGCAAGTGCTAATTCTCAAAAAATTGATCTGGTATATTTATATCGCAATATTCCGGGTGTCACCTTTAATCACGCTTTAATGGCTCCGTCAGCTGATCCTCAATATTTAAGAGATATAATAATTCCCACAGGCCTCAGTAATATGACAAAAATAATAAAGGCATGGAATATTCAGGATCAACAATTAGCACGTCTTCAATATGGTGTTTATATTGATGATTTAGATTTTCAGAATCTTGATTTTACAAATGCTCCGGATTATGCTTTAAATACAAGAAGTGAATCAGGGATTTGGGTAGAAACACAGGATGGAAAATATCGGGCATATATTTTTATTAATGCCATCAACAATGCTGATAAAAAAATAACATTTAGTATTAAGAGGTTACAGATGAATTGATTGAAAATTTTTTCTATTTACTAACCTCAGAAGTAAATTTTAAGCTTCTGTAAGAAATCAAGTTAAATAGGAAGTCTCTATAATAATCGAAGAAAGGTAATTAAAACTAAAATTACCTTTCTATAACCATTAAATTTATGCAAAACCATAAAAGTAGGAGAGAATTTCTTCAAAAAATCGGTTTAATATCACTGGCTGCCGGCAGTGGCAACTTTTTACCCGTAGAATCATTCGGAAATAATTCCGTATTAGTTGTCGAAAATCATGATTTGGCATCATTACCGGCTAAAGATTTATTTTCTGTCTTGAATATGGAACTACCAGAACTGACACCTGTGCGGAAAGCTTTGGAAAGGAAAGGTTATAAACAGGCACTTTCCGCTTTGCTGGATTATTACCG
>DASRQG010000373.1:0-2817 GCA_035645995.1 Mariniphaga sp.
TATGGTTAAAAATGGGAATTCAAGAATATTAAAACTTTCCTTGGCAATGCAAAGACGAGAATGGTTTAAAGGATTATGGGCAGCTTCATCTTATATCGAATTACCAGTGGATCTTAGTTCCTAATGACAAATCTGGGTTTATTTTATGGGTAATATTGCCCAGATAATCGCGCAATATATAATAGTAATTTGTTGTTGAACCAACCTTTTCGGCAACCACAGGAGCCGAGTACGCATCTCCACCAATCCAGGTATATTCGGTTGTGGTGCTTCCCTCGGTTTCCTTAATATAACGGCTACCCACATACCAACGGGTAAGTACCGTACTACCTAAATCGGTAACCAGCATTTTGCAACGCTGGTTGTCGCTGTTATAAGTGAATGCAGCGTGATAATCATCTTCATCAATTGTACTTACCTGCTCAAACGAGGTATAGGTTGCCACCTGGTCAGCCGATGGGATAACCTGGTTACCCGAGTTAATTTCGGTAACGGCAAATGGTTTGGTGGCATGTCCGTAGGTATAAGTGCCCGGCTCCAAATCGCTTTTGGTCGATATATTGCCATTACTTTCGTATGCCATGGTAAGGTTTTGTGGCCCGCTAACCCCTGTTAACCTGTCGAGGTTATCGTAGGTAAACATCTCGGTTTTACTGCGCAGGTAATTTTTACTATTTTCAAAGAACGTGTGCCGTAATTTAGCAAAAGTTTTAACGAAACCGCCCGGTTGCCGGATAGCTTCATTTTTGATCCTTTTTTACTGAACCCCGCTATAAACTCACCCGGAAACCGAGCAGCAGAAATGGATTTATTATATGTGCCGCTACCGTTTATTTTAAATCTGCTTCACCCAAAGGCTGAGATACGGATTACAAATCCGCACCAGCAGAGGGGAAAACGAAACCACCTATGTAATAATAGGCAGTTTCTTTCGATATACTTCATAATTCAGTGATTATCATTTTCTAATAGCAATTTCTCGTAAGAACTTTTCATAAGCTCCGCAATTCGGTTGTCATACTCTTTATATCTTCTTTGTAATTCCTCAAAATCTTTTTGATAATTTTTAGGATGAGGACCATAAAAGTAAAATTTCCAGAGACTTAATATTTCAGCATTACTTAAATCTTTCAAAACTTGACAAGTAATTGCGACATTAGAGGCAAAATATAATTGAATACTTCTTTGAAATTCAGCAGTTGTATCAAATAAATTAGAAAGAGAGGATATAGAATCGAAATCCATTGATGAAATTTGTTTGTCTTCGGCATAATATCCATTTAAAGAAATTTGAATCAATTTCTTTGTTATAAGTTTTTTATCGACGTAAAACAAATTAGGCACTAAAGTATTATAATGATAACTGCAAGAAAGGAATAACTTTCTCCCATCTTTAAGTTGATATCTTGTACCATAAAAGGATTCAAATTCACTAAAATTATTAGGCAATGCCGAGAAGAAAAGTTCTTCATCTTCTTCTGATAAAACATAGATTTGTTTCATCTCAATCTGAAATAAAGTTGAAACCCTTTTATTAATTGATTCAGAACTTTCGAACTTCGTTTCTACTGAATGTTGGCTATCCTTTTGACTATTTTTACAAGAATAGATAGCAATCACAGCAAATAGTATCATTAAATTTCTCATCATTTTTCTAATAAAAAGCATTGAAAATATTTATTTTCATCGATTTGGCTTTATCAATCTGAAGTTGTAGAGCGTTCAATTTTTCTAAACTTCCTGAAATTGTATTATTGCTCCAATTACAGGCTGGCAGCAAACATCCTTCTGTCCATTTTGACGACGTTCCATAATGCATTAGTATCCCGCCTCTACTACCAAGTAGCGAAGAGTTCTGTAAGCTATACCGCCCATAATGTTTTGTTCTCCAATGAGGAACAACATCATATTGTCCTTCTGGAATTCTTAGTCCTGAATCTTTTATATTTGAGTCAGGGCCGCCAGGTTCCATGAAATATCCTGTTAACCCGGAGGCAGGCACACTAAATGCCGCTACTGTTGATGCGGCAGATTGCCAAAACCGGAATGCGTTAATGGTGTTCGCTCCTTCAACAACCTCGGTCATTAAATATCTAAATGCAGTTCCTCCATCAGTTGCATAACCTAATTGATAAAAATGCGTATTTGCACCTCCTAAATCTGATACTTTGTTAATCGCACCGGTATTAACGTCAACTGTATATTCATAAGCCAACAGGTTATTGCTTTCCAAATTTGCCATGTGTGCATTTGCTGCACCAGCAAGGCCACCTGTAAGCGCACCAATTCCTCCGGCTATTAAAGACGAATTCAGGTTAAACCCGGTGCCACTTAATAAAGCATTTCCACCATTTGCAATTAATGAACTGCCAAAAGCCCCGGCTCCTCCAATCAATGCCCCTGAACCAAATGAAGTTGCAACAGAAGCCGCCTGGCCTGCTACCCCGCCAAGTACTGCAGACCCTGCCCCAATTCCAAAATATCCTAATCCCTGCCAAAAATTATCGATATTTTGACTGTGTGTCGCAACATTCAACGCTCCATTCCAGATAGCAAATGCAATAATTGGTGCCCAAATAATTTCACCGCTGGGGTCAGTATATCTGAGCGGATTGTTCAACGCATAACTATACCGGTTAAAGTTCTGGGTATTATCCGGCATCTGCACAAAATTATCCGGGCTTAAAAACCTGCCAACAACCGGATCATAGAGCCTGCCATTCATATTATACAGATTAAATTCGGGTAACCATTCGTGTGAGGTAAAGCCTCTCCCGGCAAATAACTCGGCTTCACTGTGCAGGGTATAGCTCCAGG
>DASRQG010000374.1:0-2399 GCA_035645995.1 Mariniphaga sp.
TTAATATTATTATAAAGTTCTAAATTTTCATAAATTGTTTAACTGTTTAATGTAAGGGATAAAACAAAATTAAATTTTCTGGTTATTAACAATTTTTTATTGAAATAAAAACTTTCGTATATCGTTAAAAACTCAAATGAATTTTTTATTTTCGTCGGCAAAGTATAGAACAACCATTAACCATCGCATTAAATAAGGAGTTTGATGAAGAAGAAGAGTTTTTTCAGCCTGATCGTTTTTATTTTCTTTATATTATTAACAACCACAAATCAACGTATCTCCTCATCGCCCGATATATTATCAGAACATAGAGAAATTCCGGCCCCTAGTCAATCAGAATTTGAACTGGCAGAAATGAAGGAGGTAATTGAGAATTATGAGCAATGGCTTTCTCAACAAATTTCAGAATCAGGAACTATTGGGGCTGCAGTTGCAATTGTTTACAAGGATCAAATTGGACTGTTACGTTGCTACGGAACCAAAAAGGCCGGTAGTGAGGACCCCATCGACGAACATACAATTTTTCGATTGGCATCTGTATCTAAACCGGTTACCGGCGTATTGACCGGCATTCTTGCACAGGAGCAAATTCTCAATTTCGATGAAAAAGTAAGCGAAACCCTTCCATGGTTTAGATTAGCTAACCGTACATATACCAACAATCTCACAATCAGAAATCTACTCAGCCATACTACAGGTCTTGTGCCACATGCTTACGATGATCTGGTGGAAGGTCATGTACCATATGCAACCATCCTGGAACGTATGAGAACGGCAGGTGTATCAGCTGCTCCCGGTCAGGTTTATGGATATCAAAATGTAATGTTTAGCCTTGTTGATACCATTCTTGCAGTTAAAACAAACAAAAACTATAGGCAGCTGGTGAAGGAAAAGCTTTTTGATCCACTTGGAATGGAGGATGCATCAACCGATTTTGTAAGTTTTAAAAACAACCCTAATAAAGCATATCCACATAGAGGTGGCAACGGAGTGTATCGTACCTTACCCTTAAATGATCGCTACTATACTACTGCTCCTGCAGCAGGGGTTAATGCAAGCATTACTGATATGGCACAATTTCTTGTTGCTCTACTCGATGAAAATAATACTTTAGTTCAACCTGAAACCATACAATCAATCTTTGAACCTCAAGTCACTTCTCATTTGTCAAGAGGATATTACAAATATTGGGACCAGGTAAAAAATAAAAAATATGCCCTTGGTTGGCGCATGGTCGATTATAAGGAAAGACAAATAGCGTATCATGGCGGCTATGTTAATGGCTATAAAGCAGAACTGGCAGTTAGTCTGACCGACAACATAGGTATTATTTATTTATCTAATTCCCCTAATTCAGTTGCCTCACAAAGCATACCGGTCTTCCTGAACCATCTTATTGAGTTTAAAGAAAATCAGCCTGTTTTTGCTAACACTGAAGATTTAAATGAAGAAGCGGTGATTGTCCATGGCAGTTAATGATTTTTTTTTATCTTTAAGAATTGAATATGAAGGAATTCTTATGAAACAAACATGTTTTGCATTTTAAGTTGCAGCTTAAAAATTCATCATGCACGTTTCATACGACAATAATAATTAATATCTGAAAGATGAAATTAGGAGTCATTCTACTTGTATTAATGCTTCGATCCTGTGCATCAAATGCACAGTTCCCCGAAAATGAAAATAATCTCGATAAAAGAATTAAAGCATTTTTAGAGGATAACTCCAGTAACTGGCGCGACATGAATGTCCCATTGTCTGATGGTAAAATTCTTTATGATCTAATTCTGGAAAATAAGTATACCAATGCGGTTGAAATTGGCACTTCAACAGGTCATTCTGCCATTTGGATTGCCTGGGCATTGAGTAAAACCGGCGGGAAACTGACCACAATTGAAATTGATAAAAATCGCTGGCTTCAGGCAAAAGCAAATTTCAAAAAAGCCGGGGTTGAGAAATATATCGATGCTAAACTTGGTGATGCTCACGAACTGGTGCCGAACCTCAATGGACAATATGATTTTGTGTTCAGTGATGCTGATAAATACTGGTATAAAAATTATTTTATTGAAATGGATCCAAAGCTGAAAATCGGTGGTTGTTTTACTGCACACAACACTTCAATGAGAGGTTCAGGCATTAATGAGTTCCTTGATTATATTGAAAGCCTTACCCACTTCAAAACAAGCTACGCTTCCGACAGCAGGTCTGGAATTTCAATCAGTTATAAGATAGAACCCACTCCAAATTTAAAGAAATAGAACTACCATTATTCCGTCAGTATTAAATTACTGTATAATAATTCCGGATAAAGTTTTCATGTTACTTCTCTATCAGAACGAGATTTTATAGGCAGGTTGTAAAAGTTTATAAATAAAAATTTACCAATCAATAATAAT
>DASRQG010000375.1:0-7184 GCA_035645995.1 Mariniphaga sp.
ATCCCATTTATTTCCCATGACGATAGTAAACCCGAAGGTTTGTCAAATTTGATATTAAAATTCACACCACTTACTATAATTTTATTATCTACCTCAGTAAGTTCCAGTGAATCGAAAGTAGGGTTAGACTCTTGTGCCGGCATGGCCACAGCAAGCAGAAACTGATCATGTGCCACCTCAAATCCGGCAGGTATAGATGGTGTCGCATTTTTTAACCGAACTGAAAAATCAATAAAATATTCAATGCCTGGTTGAACTTTAAAATCAAATGCCGGATTAGGTACCACTTTGTTGGTATGTGGTTGCAAATTAAAATCCTTCAAAGTTCCCGCTGCAATAAATTCTCCATTACCGGTAACCGTCCAACTAATTTCATAATCACTCAGATCAATAAAATCATGAAAGTTATATATCCTGAAACCATTATCGGCTTGTGCAAACCTTACGTACTGATAGGCATACTTGACTTCATAAATACCGGGATGAGGAGTTAAATCAGCCGAAACAATTCCATTGCAGACAAAATTTTGATCACTCGGCATTCCTTCACCATAATCACCTCCATATGCCCAATAATCCTGCCCCTTGTCATCGGTTTTTATAAGTGCCTGATCAATCCAGTCCCAGATATAACCACCTTGTAATTGATCGTTGCCCTCGCGATAAATTACATCCCAAAGATCTACCAAATTACCATTACTATTCCCCATTGCATGAGAATATTCACTGGCTATCATTGTTTTGGGTTGCCTTTTTGACGCATACTCTTCAAGGGTCTGCACCCCAGGATACTGCGGACAGAAGATATCGGTATTATCTCCCATTATAGCCCTTTCATAATGAATAGGACGCGAGGGATCACGTTCCTTAATAGCTTTATAACCGGCAGAAAAATTCACACCATCACCTGCTTCATTACCCATCGACCAAACTACCACCGAAGCATGATTTTTTGTACGCTCCAGCATTCGCATCATCCGGTCAACATGAGCTGCCTCCCATTCCGGTTTATGAGCCAATGAATGTTCGCCATAATACATGCCATGCGATTCTATATTTGCCTCATCTGTAATATATAAACCATATTCATCACATAATTCATAAAAACGTGGATGAGCAGGATAATGACTGTTTCTTACGGCATTAATGTTAAACTGTTTCATGAGTTTTATCTCCTCAACCATTTGAGCTTCTGAGATTACATGGCCTGTTTTGGGATTGTGTTCATGACGATTTACACCTTTTATTAACACCGGGACTCCATTTACGCAAAACAGGGTATTTATAAGCTCAATTTCCCTGAATCCAATACGATGGCCGATGGTTTCAACAATTTCACCTTCTAAATTTTTTAAAATTATCACAAGGGTATAAAGATTCGGAGTTTCAGCAGTCCATTTTTTAGGATTTACAACTTCTTTGGTAAAAGAAAGCTTTACCTGATCCTTTCTGTTAATTTTTGCAATTCTAGCATCACCTGTAACCAATTCCTTATTCGTATCAAAAAGTTGGTACTCTACCTGATAATTCCCGGATCGCAATTTATCCACATGATTCATCAAATCCACTTCCAGGTTCAACATAGCATTTTTATAATCTTCATCTAAATCGGTTGTTACAAAAAAATCACGAATACGAACTTTTGGGGTGGAATATAAAAATACCTCACGTTCAATTCCACTTATCCGCCAAAAATCCTGTGCCTCTAGATACGAGCCATCGGACCAACGATACACTTCAGCAGAAACTACATTCTCCCCTTCAATCAGATAATTGGTGATATCCCACTCAGCAGGCGTTTTACTACCCTGACTATAACCCACTTTATGCCCGTTAATCCACAAATAAAAAGCAGATTTTACAGCACCAAAATGTAAAAATACCTGTCTGCCTGACCAACTATCAGGAATAGTGAAAGTACGACGGTATGAACCAACAGGGTTATAATCATGAGGTACTCTCCCAGGATTGGCAGGATATAATTGATCTATGAATTCGATTTCTTCAGAAACAGGAGCCTTATAATCAGCAAACTCATACTGGTGATTTACATAAATTGGAACATCATATCCCTGAACTTCCCAATTGGAAGGAACAGGTATATCATCCCAGTCCGAATCATCAAATCCGGGATTGAAAAAATCAACAGGCCTGTCTGCAGGTTTCTTTACCAAATTAAACTTCCACGTTCCATTCAGAGATTTATAAAAAACCGATTGGTTTTTCTTAAGGTTTAATGCTTCATCTATTGTTCGAAATGGAATATAAAACGCACGAGGTTTTTCTTTATTAATATTAAATACCTGTGGGTTCTCCCAGTCTTCTATTGCTTCATTCTGAGCTGAAGAATAATTCATGCCCGAAATAATCAACATTAAAGTAAGACAGATATAATAGAAGTCCTTAATCATATTATAATTTTTTAAGAAAAGTTGATACTCTGATTTTTATTTTTTTTTAAAAGTATAAATTAGATTGGATTATTAGTCACCATTAACAACATGTTAAATCTATATTTACAGTTTATATATAGATAACTGACAGATTAAATTTGGTGCTGTTGTTTTTATATTATTTATCAAACAGAAAACGAGGTTAATAAAAAGTTATAATCAAAATCCACAATTGACTAAAGAAAAAACCGTTCTTTTATTATTCATATTTTCAGCTATATTTGCATCGATAATTAATGATAACAATGAGGTTTCTGATTTTAATTATTGTAGGAATATTCTCATTCCATTTCCTGAATGCCCAGGTCGATTTTCCCGGGGTTCCTGAAAATCCTGAAGAAAGTTTAAATGCACATGATGCGGACACCACTTTCATTTTAGATAACCTAAATATCAATCAGGACTCACGTCTTGAAAATATGCTTAAATGGCACATCAAAAACAATAGAAAAAGAGATGGCATTTCAGGATATAGAGTTGAAATATTCTTTAGCTCTTCTTTTAATGCAAGGGAGTTGGCTTTCGAAAGAAAAAAAGAGTTCCTTTCGAAATATGGAGACCATAACGTTCATATAAAATATACCGCACCAAACTTTAGAGTAAGAGTAGGTGATTTCAGAACCAGGAATGAAGCATTAAAATTACACCGGCAAATTAGGGAAGATTATCCCGGCGCCTTTATTGTACCTGATATTATTGAATTTCCTGTATTGAAACCAAAAGAAACATGAGCGATCAGATAAAGCATGAATGTGGTATAGCTTTAATCAGGTTATTAAAACCTCTTTCTTATTACAAAGAAAAATACGGAACATGGCAATATGGCCTGAACAAGCTTTACCTTCTAATGGAAAAGCAACACAACCGGGGGCAGGACGGTGCCGGTATGGTATGTGTAAAGGACCATCTTCAACCTGGCAGTTCATATATAAACAGAATCCGTTCAATTGCCGGAAATCCAATCCTCGACATCTTTAGCAAAGTAAATAAACCGCTTAAAAAGGCAACAAGGAAAGGCATCGACATTGAAGACTGTGATTGGGCATACGAACAATATCCCTATGCAGGTGATCTTTACCTTGGTCATCTAAGATATGGCACTTTTGGCAAAAATAGCATTGAGTTTGTTCATCCTGTTATGCGCCAAAATAACTGGAAATCACGCAACCTGGCACTCGCCGGTAATTTCAATCTAACCAATACACCTGAGCTTTTTAAGGTGCTTATAGATTTGGGCCAGCATCCAAAAGCTTATTCCGATACTGTTACTGCCCTCGAAAAAGTAGGTCATTTTCTGGATGAAGAAAACCAGCTCCTTTTTAGAAGGTATAAAAATGAAGGCTATAAGAACAATGAAATCTCACCCCTGATTGAGCAGAACCTTGACATCCAAAATATATTGGAACGGGCTACCCGTGATTGGGACGGAGGCTATGCAATGGCAGGCCTCATAGGGCATGGTGATGCTTTTGTTGTGCGTGATCCCTGGGGAATACGCCCTGCTCATTATTATCAGGATGATGAAATTGTTGTTGTTGCCTCTGAACGGCCGGTTATACAGACGGTCATGAATGTTGGCTGGGAAAAGGTACATGAAATTTCACCGGGTGAAGCTTTGATTGTTAAAAAACATGGCCAGGTGAATAATGTGATGATTCGTGTACCCCAAAAAAGAACTTCATGTTCCTTCGAACGCATTTATTTCTCCCGGGGAAGCGATCGCAGTATTTATAACGAACGTAAAGAACTGGGCAGGTTGCTAAGTCCTGTAATTTTAAAAGCCATTGACTACAATTTTCAGGATACTGTCTTCTCGTATATACCCAACACCTCCGAGACTGCCTTCTATGGCATGATTGAAGGTATTCGCGATTACCTTACCGACTGGAAGATTGAACAGTTGAAGAAAGGTAATGGTAGTATGACGAATGACGATATCAAACGAATTATTTCATTAGAACCGCGCGTCGAAAAAATAGCTATTAAAGATGCCAAATTACGTACTTTCATCACTAATGATGCCAGTCGTGAAGACCTTGTAGCACACGTTTATGATGTTACTTATGGCGTCGTAAAAAATCATATCGATACACTGGTAATTATTGATGACTCTATTGTAAGAGGAACTACCTTAAAAAATAGCATCTTAAAAATTCTGGGCAGGTTATTACCTAAAAAAATAATTGTCGTATCATCAGCACCCCAGATAAGGTTCCCCGACTGTTATGGGATTGACATGACAAGAATCGAAGGCTTTATCGCCTTTAATGCAGCCATTGAACTGTTAAAGGACAATAATATGCATCATATCATTGATGAGGTGTACAGTAACTGTAAAGAGCAGGAAAACCTCCCCAAAGAGGAGATCGTAAACTATGTTCATGAAATTTATCGTCCTTTTACGGCTGAACAAATATCAGATAAAATTGCTGAACTATTAAAACCTGACGAATGTATATCAGAAGTACAGATCGTTTATCAATCGGTTGAAAATCTGCATGCTGCCTGTCCTAATGATACAGGAGATTGGTATTTTACAGGAAACTACCCCACTCCCGGTGGTAATAAAGTGGTTAATTCATCGTTTATTAATTATTACGAAGGAAAGAATAAACGCGCCTATTAGTTTTTATTGAGGCTGTTAAAACTTTTTTAACTATTTGGTGTTTAAATTTATGCCTCTGAAAATGAAAGAATTCTTGTCATGGCGTATTATTATCTTTCCTTCGGGAAAAAATTAATCTTTCGTTTCTCAGGGGCTTCTTTATGGATTAAATCCTTATAAATCAGCTTTTTTAATATTTTATTTTAAACAGATAAAAGATGATGTTTAGCCCAATATAAGTGAACATTGTTAGAGTTAATCCATACAAAGGCATTGCTAAAATAAACACCACAGCCAAAAAAAGAAATAAAAAACGGTACCAATTCTCAGTAAATTTTAAAGATTTAAACTTTAAAGAAAACATTGGTAAATTTAGTACCAACATAGCTGATGTTAATATACCAATAACCACCAGCATAGTTGTTGAAAATATTATTGCTGAGAATTCATGATGAGTAGCACGTTCATATATTAATCCTAATGATGCCCATATCAAACCATTTGATGGAGTTGGCAATCCCAGAAAATAAGTCTCTCCCGATTGCATTACATTGAACTTTGCCAACCTTAGTCCACTCATAACAGGCATCAAAAAAACAGGAAGAAGTGTAGCAATCTTTAACCACACTGCCAGGGCTCCCCACTCCCCTGATTGGCTCCCAAATAAAGAAAGTTCAATAAGCGAAAAAAGTATTGCTGTAGGAGCCAGTCCAAAAGACACCATATCCGCTAGCGAATCCAGTTCTTTTCCTATTTCAGAATAGGCTTTTAACAGCCTGGCTGCAACTCCATCTAAAAAATCAAACACTGCAGCAATGCATATTAATAATGCTGCTTCTGTCAAATTACCTCTCAATGCAAAAAAAATAGCAGCAGTGCCTGATACAAGATTTAATGAAGTAATTGTATTGGGTATATGTCTTAACAGCCGTCTCATCTACATTAAATAAACTTTCCGATTACTGTTTTGCCTCCTACCGAATGAGAACGTAATGTTACCTCGATTTTTGTATCAAGTGGTAGAAAGAGATCAACTCTCGATCCAAATCTAATGAATCCATATTCCTGCCCCTGCTCCACCTGTTGTCCTGGTTTAACGTAGGAAACGATTCGCTGGGCAACTGTCCCGGCTATCTGTCTTGACATTATTTCAGTGCCGTTCTCCATTTTAAAAACAGTCGACCATCGCTCATTCTTTTCAGATGATTTCTTAACAAAAGCAGGATAATAGACACCTTTCTTATGGTGGCTGTACACTACCTGGCCACCAACAGGGGCACGATTCTGGTGCACATTTAACGGAGACATGAAAACAGAAATTTGAAGCCGCTCGTCGTTGAAATATTCTTTTTCAAAAACCTTCTGTATTACCACAACGGCTCCATCGGCCGGAGCCAGAATGTGGTTGTCATTGGTTTCAACTTCGAGAAAAGGTTCTCTGAAAAAATAAACAATGAGGGCTGCCAGTACCAGTGATAAAGCCATCAGGAAATAAAATACCAGGTAATCACGCAGTAAAAAGTAGATGATCAGGTCGGCAATAGCAATAATAATAAATGCAGCCGGAATTATTTTAGTACCTTCTCTATGTATTTTCATATGCCTGTTCAAATGTTACAAATTTTTATAATTATTCTAAATACACCAAATAAAAGCTGCTGAAGATGGTTTGTTTATGGTATTATTTAACTATGCTTCACTGAATGAAAGACTCATTATTATAAGTTTCCTGAAAATGAAAGCCATACATAAACCACCGGTATTACAAACAACAGGCTGTCGAACCGGTCAAGAAGGCCACCGTGTCCCGGAAGCATGGTTCCTGAATCCTTAACTTTAAGTCTTCTTTTAATAATTGATTCAAACAGATCACCCAAAGTGCCAAAAACAATGACTAAAGCCGATATAACCAGCCATTCAGAAAGTGAAGGTTGTCCAAAAACTCTGGCATTGATAATACCCATTATCATGGCACCAACTGCTCCGCCAATGCATCCCTCCCATGATTTATTGGGAGATATTTTTTTATTTAGTTTGTGTTTGCCAAATCTCGAACCCGAAAGATAGGCCATCGAATCATATATCCAGACTGTTAGAAAAACACCTACAAGAATATTGGGATTGAA
>DASRQG010000376.1:0-14053 GCA_035645995.1 Mariniphaga sp.
TGTCCGATCTCGTTGTAGATATTCTCTGCCACGGTCACCCCGCCGGTTGCATCACCCGTGATTTGTTGCTCGGTTAACGCCAAAATTATTTACTCTGTATTTAATTCAATTTAAACTCAAATTAAATTCAACTATAATTCAATTTAAACTCAATTTAAACTCAAATTTAATTGAATTTATCCTGAATTATCTTTGAGTTATTATTAACTATATATAAAATTTTAGACTGCCTGTGATATGTAGCAGGAGGCTGTGATTACCGCTCTATTGGTGGTATATAATTCCACCAAAAATCAAGCTTTGTTTCTACAGGCAGGCACCCGGGCCGATCATAGATTCATATTTTTTATTTTTAATCCACCTAATTTTTAAAGTGATCTAACCTGATCCTGTATCCAATCCTCCCATTAATGAATAAAATTCATAGTATTCAATTGTACCGGCAGTGCCATTTTAAAGTTGACCCAATGTGCTCCGTATTTCATTAATTTATCCATATTACCGAAACTATATAATGATGAATTTATTATGGACAACAGGCTCATCAGCTGCTGTTAGTAGTTGTTTTCCTGTGAATTCATGCCTATGGCAGTATATATATTTGAAAATACGGCAAATGTTGTTTTTATGAGAGAATCGTACTTATAACAGTTACTTTCAGCAATTTTTAGATTTAATGTGAGATGTTTTATCTTTTTGATTATGAATAGTGTAATGCTTAATGCAATGGTTCAAAATCATTTTTGTGGATCATGAAATATGAACTTATAATATTTATTTCGGAGAAAATGTCTATTTTTAAAGACATTCCGTAATCATGAACGAATACAAAAAACTAAACATCAAAGATTGGGCAGTTGAAGATCGCCCACGGGAGAAGCTTCTGTCAGGTGGAGCAAGATCCCTTTCGGATGCCGAATTGTTGGCAATCCTTATAAGTTCAGGAAATCTTAATGAAACAGCTGTGGAGCTCAGCCGGCGGATTCTAGGTTCAGTTAATAATAATCTGAATGATTTGGCACGGCGTGGCATCGACTACCTGAAAACTTTTAAAGGCATTGGAGAGGCTAAAGCTGTTACAATTGTGGCAGCCCTTGAACTTGCCAAAAGAAGTAAAGAGGCTGAAGTGTTTGTAAAAAGAAAAATTACCTGCAGCAGGGATGCTGCTGATTACTTCATGCCGCTTCTTGGTGACCTTCCTCATGAGGAGTTCTGGGTGATGCTGCTCGACCGTGGAAACAAGATTCTTGATCATATAATTATTAGTAAAGGTGGAATATCAGGGACCATAATTGATGTCAGGCTTATACTGAAAACTACTCTTGAGAAGTTCGCCGTTTCACTCATATTGTGTCATAACCATCCATCCGGTACAATGGAAGCTTCTAATGCTGATCTTAAAATTACCCGGAAGATTAAACAGGCTGCCGAAGTGATGGACATCTCAGTACTTGATCATATTATTGTTGGTCAGAATCGTTACATGAGTTTTGCAGACGAAGGAATTTTAAACTAAATACCTCAACATGATACTAATTTATACCGAAAAATTAAACCCTCGTATTGAATATATATTTCAGGTAATTTTTACAGTTATTCTGGGAAAACAAGTATCCTTTACATCAAAAATGAATAAGTTTATAACTTCTCCTTCGCCTAAAATCAATTATTCGTACGAGAAGTTTGGGGCCGAAATTTATATCAAGCCGCACAGGCTGTTATATTGTAAGGCACTTATACAGCCCGATATTCAACCTGTGTGGCATGAGGGGGAGAAATATTTTTTTGAGAGTTCATCTGACTCGGTGTTTCCCTTTGATATGTTTGCTGCTTCATTCTATTTGTTGTCGAGATATGAAGAATATCTGGATGGTGAAAAGGATAAGTTTAAGCGGTTTCCTGCTTCAGAAAGCATTCTTGTAAAATATAATTTGTTGAAGAAGCCTGTTGTGAATATATGGGCCCGGATGCTGGCTGATAAGTTGAAGGAATATTTTCCGGAACTGGATTTTCCAAAAAAAACTTTCAGGTTTGTTCCAACTATTGATATTGATAATGCGTGGGCTTATGCACATAAAGGATCTTTTCGCACTGCAGGTGCGGTAGTAAGAGCATTGGCAAATGGCAATCTGCAGGAGGTACGCAGCAGAATGAATGTTTGGTTAGGCAGGATAAAAGACCCCTATGATACCTATGGGTTTATGGATGAAGTTTTTAAGGGGCATGAAAAAGATGTAGTCTTTTTCTTCCTGCTGGGAAATTATAAACGGTATGACAAAAATATTTCCTGGGAAAATAAAAAGTTCAGGGAACTTATTCGTGATATAGGAGCACGTTACCAGATTGGTATTCATCCTTCATATTCATCAAGCAAAAAAAAGAATAAATCGTTGCTGGCGGCTGAAGTTAAGCGGCTGCATCTTATAACCGGGAAAACTGTGAATAAAAGCAGGCAGCATTTTTTAAGGTTACGGTTTCCAAGAGTTTATCGCAATCTGATAAAAAATGGAATTCAGGAAGACTACACGATGGGCTACCCATCTCATTCCGGGTTCAGAGCCGGCATATGTACTCCCTATCCATTTTATGATTTAAAAAATGAGGCTATAACTTCTTTAACCATTATGCCGTTTCAGGTAATGGATGTAACTTTAAGGGTATATTTGAAACTTTCGCCCGCTGATGCGTTAAAGGAAATAGAAGGTTTAATGGAAGAAGTAAAAAATGTAGGAGGAACCTTTTCATATATTTGGCACAATGAAACGATAAATGATGTAGGCGATTGGAAAGGATATAGAGAGGTATTTCAAAGAATGAACGAATTAGGGTTTAACTGGATAGATGCCGACAAAAAAATTGAATCATTTAAAACAGCATGAAATAGATATCGACAAATGGAATTATTGTATTGGGAATGCCTCCAATTCAAGAGTTTATGCAACCAGTTGGTATCTTGATCGAACAGCAGAATTTTGGGAAGCATTGGTGTGGGAGGACTATGGATATGTGATGCCTTTACCGGTTGGTAAAAAGTGGGGAATTAAATATATATACCAACCTTATTTTTGTCAGCAATTGGGCATTTTCCCTTCTCCCCCTGTTGATATTCAAAGAAAGTTTGCAGATGAACTGATTAAGAAGTACAATTATCTTGAATTTCAGGTCAATCCTCAAACTATTCCGGAAGCATTTACTTCTTTTGAAGCGGGTAACAGAGTGAATTATGTTTTGCCCCTGCATGATCCTTATGCTACATTAACAGCTCAATTTAAGAGTAATGCCAGAAATCATATTTCTAATTCTTACAAAAAAGGCCTCAGAATCGTTAATACCCTTGATTCGATGAAGTATGTTGAACTTAAAAGACAGCATACTGAGAAAAGCGTTGATAGCCGTTCATTTAAGATTTTAACAAAATTAATATCATGGTCGCTTTCAAATAGCATAGGACAGATAATAGCAGCCATATCCCCTCAAAATGAAATTTGTGGAGCTGCCTTTTTTTTAAAATATGGAACCAGATTAATCTATCTTAATTCATTTTCAACACCCGAAGGCCGAAAATATAAAGCCATGTATGCAATTTTAAATGAGGTAATTAAAAGATATGCGGGTTCAGGTTTACTATTCGATTTCGAGGGATCTTCGGTTGAAAGTATAGCAACATTTTTCAGGAGTTTTAATCCGGCAGAAGAGCAATTTCATTCTTTGTATTTAAACAATCTGCCCTTCCCGTTAAAGTATTTCAAGAGAAAAAAGACATGAACCGAACCTTATTACGACGATTGTTTTACATTTTCTCAAAACCATATTCAATAAGACAGCTTCAAAAGTTATCAAAGCAAAATTTTATATTCCCGTTTTATCATATTGTATCTGATCATCCTTCACCATTAGTAAAGCATCTCTATCCTGTAGTTTCCATCGACAGGTTTAATACGGATCTTGATTTTCTACTCAAACATTATGAGCCAGCCACTTTTGAAGAAGTATTGACCTTTGCTCATTCTAAATCCTATAACGGAAATCCACGATTCTTTTTAACATTTGATGATGGGTTTGCAGAATGCTATAGCGTTATCATGCCTATCCTGCGAGAGAGAGGTTTACAGGCAGCATTTTTTGTAAATCCTGCCTTTGTTGATAACCGGCAATTGTCGCATCGGCAGAAGGTGAGTTTGTTAATGGAGTCCGTTATTAATAATATAGAACCGCGTATGGCAGGGGAGGCAGGCAAGTTATTAGGCATGATGAATGTCAGTCGGCAAAATGTATTAGAAGCCTTAAGGTGTTTGACAATTGCAGATAATGAATTGATAGATAAGCTGGCAGAAATTTATCGTGTCAAGTTTAATGAAGCACTGCAGATTTATAAACCATACATGAGTGCAGATCAGCTTAGGTCATTGATGGTGGAAGGCTTCACGGTAGGTTCACACAGCTATAATCATCCTGAATTTAACGTGTTGTCTGAACCTGATATGAAAAAACAGATTCACAGAAGCTTTGACTTCCTTGAAAAGGAAACAGGAATTAAAGAAAGGATTTTCTCTTTTCCATTTCATGATATAGGCGTTCCCTTATCCTTTTTCCATTTTCTTCAAAAGGAAGCAGGAGTAAAAGTTAGTTTTGGTACCTCCGGAATGAAGCTGGATAATGCACCGGGTCATTTGCATCGGATACCCATGGAAGTTAAGGGTTTAAGTGGTGCAGAATTTATCCTGAAAATGGAGTATTTTTACTATCTTTCAAAATCACTGGTACACAAAAACACGATTAAAAGAAGATGAATCTGATAGAAGCGTTTCACGATCGATTTAAAAAAAATGTTAGAGATACTGCGTTTTGTTCTGGGGATGATACTTTTAGTTATGGTGCTTTTGTTGCTCTTGTCAATGGAAGCAGGGTGATGCTCGAGAGCAGGCCTGAATTTAAAAGGCAACAACCTGTTGGGGTGCTATGTACTGAAAGAATAGAAACGTACGCCGCTATTTTTGCAATTTGGTTTTCAGGAGGGATATTTGTTCCGATAAGTCGGGAGGTTCCACCTGTCGTATTGAATGAACTTATTGACAGATATGGGATAGAAATTTTATTTTCTGTAGATGAAGAGCCTGCCGGTATCAATCAGGGAAAGATAAAAGTTATACAGAATAGTGGCAAGGTGGCAAAGGAGGAGCTTCCTTTGCATAACTGGAAGAAGAACGACAGGATGTATATTCTGACAACATCGGGCAGTACAGGAGTGCCTAAGTCTGTTCCAATCAGCCTTATGAATGTTCAGTCATTTATTGAAGGCTTTATTGAACTGTACCCTGAGCTTTCTGCCAACGATAATTTTCTTCAGACCTATGAGTTGACGGCTGATGCTGCTTTTACAGGATACATCATTCCTTTTATGTTGGGCGCTGCTGTGTTTTCTGTACCGGCAACAGGGTTTAAGCCATTTAACGTTGTTAGAATATTGTCCGAAAAACCTATATCATGGGTTCAGGTGACCCCTTCATTGTTGGCTTGTTTACAGCCTTTTTTTCAATCATTATATTTTGATCACATCAAGCATTTTCATTTTGGCGGAGAGGCATTGCCGGCTGATTTGGTGGAGGAATGGAGGAGGCATGTACCTAATGCTGAAATCTCAAATGTATATGGCCCTACTGAAACTACAATTACGGCAACCATCTATAAATTGTTACCCGGGGATATGATAAAGGCACGTAATGGTGTGGTTAGTATAGGTAAACCTTTAAAGAAGGTTGAAACATTTATAAGTAAAAGAACTGATGTTGATTATGGTGAATTGTTAATTGCGGGAGATCAGGTAATGGAAAATTATCTGTTTGAGGCTAAACAATCTTTTAAAGTGTTAGAGGAGAAAGGAAGGGCATATTATCCTACAGGTGATTTTGTGGATATTGACCAGGAGGGCTTTCTTTATTATTATGGAAGGAAAGATGAACAGGTAAAGATCAATGGATACCGTGTCGATCTTGTTGAGATTGAAAATAAGGTGCGATCTGTTCTAGCGCAAAGTAGAAATATAGCAGCAGCAGTAATTAATAAATCGGCAGGTTTGAATCAACTTGTTGTTTTTGTTGAAGGATATGAAGGTAACGGACGAGAAATCATACAACAATTAAATACTGTTTTGCCTCACTATAAAATCCCGGACAAAATTGTTGGCGTTACTATTTTCCCGGTATCATCATCTGGAAAAACTGATAAAAAGATACTCGTTTCAAATTATAAAAAGCTGGTGAAGGAAGATGGAAAGTAATGAGAGTAATCTATACGAATTTTACCGGCTTATTGGTAAGGGTAATTATGCTTCTTTAACTGAATATGACGAGTTCAGTGTTGTATCCGGGAAAATGGGAGCATGGCCTCAAATGATTTTTGATTTCGGTAAAGGGGTACACCTGGTAAATCAATTGAATAAAGCATTTTCTATGACTGGAAGTACTTTTTCAGGGAATGCTGTTAGCAATAGAAGTAACTTTATTGAAAATGATCAGGAATTACTGCGTCAATATGGAATATTTCCGGTTGGGTTGTGGCCAATGATGGAGATGAATATTGAGAGTAAACCTACTGGTGAATCCGTTGATCTGGATTATCGAAAGTTGTCAATACCTTCAGAGATTGGTGCATTTACTGAAATGGTGAATGAAGGATTCCTAAAAAAACAGAAAGTTGAAATTGATTTGTTTCAGGAGCTGGTTTCGTATGATGAAATTGAGTTCCACGGACTTTTTTACAATAGTCGACTTGTGAGTGGTTTGTTGTCGTACACCGATAAATATAATGTTACGGGACTGTATTTTATAACCACCTTAAGTGGATGTAGAGGTAAAGGATTTGCAACCGCATTAATTACAAGGGTAGTCCGGGAACTTTTTCAAACGGGATCGAATAAAATTGTACTACAGGCTTTTTCTCAGGCTATTGTTCTATATACTAAACTTGGATTTTCGATAACAGGAGAGTTGTTGGTATTTTTTAAACAATAATAATACCTAAAGAAGTGCTTAATTTACCAGATAGAAACAAATAATGTCTTTCTAATTAGATTAAGTTTACCCGGGTTATTCTCAGATTTTCAGCTTCAAAAACTTTTATTAAAAATATTTTTCATTAAAATGTTTGGAGGTTTATAAAAAATAATATTAACTTGCCACGAAAATTAAAACATCAAGCCAATATGGATTTATTCCTTAATGAAGTAGTTGATGTAAGCAATGAAGGGAGGCAACATGCTTACAAGAAAAAGATTATCTCAATCTTGAATAAGGCAGATGAAGCTTTAACAATTCCTGAATTATGTAAAAAGGTACGGTTAAGTGTACCCACTGGAACAAGGTTAATTAATGAACTTATTGAACAAGACATCATTGTTCAGGCGGGAAAGAAGGAGACAGTAAATGGAAGGCGGCCTGCTATGTATAAGGTTGATGAAAATTATGCTTATGCAATAGGAGTTGTTATACTTTTAAAGAGCCTTTCTGTTTCTGTATTTAATCTTGCTATGGAAGAAGTTTTTTCTTTCGAAATGGAGGACTTCACGCTTGAAAATACTCCGGAATGTTTAGAAGAAGTTTATCAATGTATTAATAAGACGATTCAATTATCGAAAGTTAACAGGCACAGAATTCTGGGTTTAGGTATTGGAATAACCGGAAGGATTGATTCCAAAACCGGCAGGTCATACAACTACTTCAATTTTCTGGAAAACTCTCTGGTTGCTTTTTTTGAGGAAAGGTTCAAATTTTCTGTACATATAGATAATGATACCCACATGTTAGGGTTTGCTGAACAGGTATTCGGTAAAGCAAAGAATGTAAGGAACGCGCTTATCGTTAATCTGAGTTATGGATTGGGTCTTGCAATGGTTTCTCATGGTGAAGTAATATTAGGAGAACAGGGTTTTGCAGGTGAATTTGGCCACATGCAATTTGGAGAGTCAGACAAACTCTGTTTATGTGGTAAGAGAGGATGTCTTGGAACTGAAGTTTCAGGCCATGCACTTGAAGAAAATTTCAAGAAACAGATTGCGAAAGGAGAGTCTTCACTGTTATTAATAGATAAGGAGAAGCAGGAAATAAACTATAAAAAAATTCTTGAAGCTGCAAGAGAAGGGGATTCTCTATCAATTTCCTTAATACACAATATAGGATTTAAGCTGGGTAAAGCATTAGGTAATATTTTAAATTTACTTAATCCGGGCATTATTATCGTTGGAGGTAGATTTTATCCGGCAAAAGAAATTCTTACTGATTCAATAAAATCGGGAATGATGCATACAGCCTTATCACTTCCACTTCGAAATTGTGAAATTTCATTTTCTGATATCAGCTCCGACGCAGCCATTAAAGGGGCCGGAGTCCTGGTTCTTCGAGCGATGAATTTATATTGAACAAACTTTTGTTATTTTTAATAGGGATATATGGCTTCATTATTTTGGGCTGTAATAATCAACTTGCAGGAAAAGAGCAGGACAAACAAGTTTCAAATTGGGTTGATCGTGAAGCGAATTATGAACGTCTGAGTATTCCTGATTCAATCACCTAATATTTAAAATGATTTGCAGATATTGGTTTCACAGATTTTATAGTTGATATTACATCAATTATGGATGAGGCTCTCAAATAATCAATAAGGATTGGTGGAATATTCTTGAAGATGCACTTAAGGAAGTCCGGCATTAAAAATTTTAAAATAAGCTTTATCGATCATCAATGGATTTCATTTGAACCAAATAAATTTTCTTAAATGAATTTATCACTCATCGATATTACCATAGTAGGTGCCTACCTGATGTTAACCTTGTTTATAGGTTTTTGGTTGTCGAAGAAAGCTTCAAAAGACTTGCAAGCCTACTTCTTAGGAGGTAACACTATTAAATGGTATTATCTTGGTTTATCGAATGCTTCAGGAATGTTTGATATATCGGGAACTATGTGGACGGTCGCCATAGTTTTTGTTTATGGTCTTAAGAGTGCCTGGATTCCATGGCTCTGGCCCGTATGGAATCAGATATTTGTAATGATCTTCCTTGCGATTTGGTTAAGACGATCAAATACAATGACAGGAGCTCAATGGATTACCTTCAGGTTTGGTGACGGGTTAGGAGGCCGACTTTCTCATATAATTGTAGTGGTGTTCGCAGTGGTAAGTGTAATTGGCTTTATAGCTTACTTTGTGGAAGGAATTGGGAAGTTTGCAACAACTTTTTTTACCTGGGACCTTTCTACCGAAATATCAGGCTTACACCTTAATTCACAGCAGGTATACGCTTTAATTATTATTGGCATTACCACTATTTATACCATGAAAGGAGGAATGTACAGTGTGGTAAGTACCGAGGTACTCCAGTTTATAATAATGACTGTAGCATGTGTTGCTATAGGAATAATAGCTTACAACCGGGTAACACCTGAACAGCTTGCCGCAGTTGTCCCGGATGGCTGGATGAATCTATTGCCTGACTGGAAGCTTGACCTGGACTGGTCTTCCACGTTTCCGGAACTAAATGATAAGATTGGTGCTGACGGGTATGAGATGTTTGGTCTTTTATTGATGATGATGATTCTTAAAGGTATTTTTGCAAGTCTGGCCGGGCCGGTTCCCAGTTATGATATGCAAAGAATTTTGAGCACAAGAAATCCTTCAGAAGCAGCAAAAATGAGTGGGTTAACATCATTGGTTTTATATGTCCCCAGATATTTTATGATAGGAGGCTTTGCTATGTTAGCATTGGTATATCTAAAGCCTGAATTAATGAAAATGGGAAACAATATTGACTTTGAGATGGTTTTGCCCTTGGCAATCAGACAATTTGTTCCTGTTGGTTTGAAAGGATTATTACTTGCAGGATTGCTGGCTGCATTTATGGGAACCTTCGCTGCTTTCGTTAATGCTGCTCCTGCATATCTGGTAAATGACCTTTATAAAAAGTATGTTAATCCGGATGCATCTAACAAAAAGCTAATCAGGTATAGTTATGTCTCAAGTTTACTGTTGGTAGTTATCGGACTTATATTCGGCTTGTTTGCCCGTTCACTTAACAGCCTCACCTTATGGATCACATCCTCACTTTATGGGGGCTATGCTGCAGCTAATGTGTTAAAATGGATTTGGTGGAGGTTTAATGGCTATGGATACTTTTATGGAATGCTTGGAGGGCTTGTCGCATCAGTAATTGTACCTCCTTCAGTTAGAATATTTGTGCCCGGAGCAATTGATATTTATATGTATCCAATCGTATTGTTTATTTCATTGGGGGCTTCAATACTGGGAACATTACTCACCAAACAAGAGAATATGGATGTACTAAAGAAATTCTATAAACAAACAAGGCCATGGGGATTTTGGAAACCGGTAATAATTGAAGTGATGGCTGAAGATCCTGACTTTGTTCCCAACAAAGATTTTAAACGGGATGCATTCAATGTATTAGTTGGTATTATCTGGCAGATGTCAATGGTAGTGATGCCCATGTATTTTCTTTTTGGGGAATATACTTCAGCCTGGATTGCCCTTGGGACATTTATCGGAACTTCTATAATGCTGAAAATCTTTTGGTATGATCATATCAACAAATTATAATCAAAGTAATTAAGAAATATTAATGATACTTAGTAAGCCACTTAATATTGACATTTATCTTATGAGAAAAATCCGTATTAAACTTAATAAAAGCTCATTAGAAAGCCCGAACGAAATACTTCTTTGTAAAATCAGGCATCGGCATATTAAACACTTATTTACAGGCGCTTGTTTGACTTGAAATAGTATGGATGTTTAATTTTAATAAAGCTTTTGGATTCTTTTTTTAAACAATTGATTGTTGGTTTGAAAATACAGCCCTGGTACATTAGGTAAAATATAAATCTATGTAAGAGAGCACTAAGAAAAAATTGGTTTTAAGTTTAAAAGTAAAATTGATGATAAGTAAAGGGACGTTCTTGGATGAAGTAAGCCATGATATTCCACACCAAAACTGGGGGAGGGAAGAATGGGAAAGAGATTTCAGATTTATGAAAAATATTGGCATTGATACTGTAATATTAATTCGTGCAGGGTATGGTAAATGGCAGACATTCCCATCCAAAATATTAATGCAGCAAGAGGGTGTTTACAAACCACCGGTTGATCTGGTGAAGATGTTTTTAGAACTTGCCGATAAATATAATATGAGCTTCTATTTTGGCCTTTATGATTCGGGTAAATACTGGATACAGAATAATTTTAAAAAGGAAGTGGATTTAAATAAACTATTTATCGATGAAGTATGGGAGACATATGGAGATTTTCCTGCTTTTAAAGGATGGTATGTGTCGCATGAGTTTAACCGGAAAAGTGGAAGATTAATAGATTTGTATGCAGGGTTGGCTAAACATTGTAAAAATGTTTCAAATGGATTGCCTGTACTTATTTCTCCTTATATCGACGGAATAAAAAATATTAATCAATATACACTCGAGACCAGAAAAGGCAATGGAATATCATTGAATCAACATGAAACTGAATGGTCTGAAATCTTTGATGGTATAAAGGATGCAGTTGACATAGTTGCATTTCAGGACGGACATGTTGAATTTGATGAATTGACAGACTTTCTTCTTGTAAATAAAACGTTAGCTGACAAATTTGGAATTGAATGCTGGACTAATTCAGAAACATTCGATAGAGATATGCCCATAAAATTTATGCCTATAAAATGGGAAAAACTTTTACTCAAACTCGAAATGGCAGCTAAAGCAGGTATTAGTCATGCTATAACTTTTGAGTTCTCACATTTTATGAGTCCACAATCAGCATATTTACAGGCAGGTCACTTGTATAACAGGTATAAAGACTATATTAAAGGTTTGAGCTAAAAAAGGTTAATTAAAAATAATCAAATAAAAGTTTGAATGTTTCAATTATACATGGTATTATATCATGCAGTTTTGCTCTTTTTGTTTATTCCCTTAACTTTAAATTTTAATCAGTGATAGAAGATGGTGAAGTCGTTATTTTTAGCTGCAGAGATATGAATTATTTAGAGATACAGAATAAAACCCTTGAAGTATTCCGGTTAATTTTTGGTGATTCATCCCAAATTCATAAAAATGCTAATGCGGATACAATAGATAAATGGGATTCGCTTAACCATATTCTCTTGATACAGGAACTGGAGAAAGCTTTTGGAATTAAGTTTGATTTGTTTGAGATCATTGAAATCCGTGATGTAAAAGGCCTGGTTGATTATATCTCTAGAAAAAAGAAAGCATGATTGTCCGTAAAGTGACGATTGGAGAATTACTTGATTTTGTTAAGAGTGAGGAATATTTAGCTCTTTGCCCAAAGCCAATTTCCCCATTAAGAGCTGTCTCACAAGCTAAAAATCCTGCAGGACAAACCGATGATGTTGCTTTGATATTCGTATCTGAAGAAGACAGGCTTATTGCTTTTGCAGGATTACTTCCTGATGAACTGGCTGATGCTCCCGAACCTGTATACTCTAATTCAGGCTGGTGGGTACATCCTGAGTTGGGACGTAAATATGCGCTGTCTGTTTTTCTAAACGCTCTACAAAGCTGCAACCGGCGTATGTTCCTGACAGATTGCACTGAATATACAAAATCCATTCTTGAGAAAACCGGACTGTTTCACTTTCAAACACCTATGACCGGGGAACGATTTATTTTTCGATTCTATTTAGACAATTATTTTAAAAGTAAATCAAAATATCAATTCGTATCAGGATTATTCTCTATGTTGGATGGATTGGGAAATATGTTAATTTCTTACCGAATTAAAAACTGGCGAAAGAAATACCTGCCGGCAGGTTTTACTGTTGGTCTTCAAAGTGAAGCAGGTTCAGAATTA
This sequence comes from Mariniphaga sp., assembly GCA_035645995.1. Lineage (GTDB taxonomy): Bacteria > Bacteroidota > Bacteroidia > Bacteroidales > Prolixibacteraceae > Mariniphaga. The sequence continues at coordinate 12,874 of DASRQG010000376.1, forward strand.
AATGAATTTATTCGAACATATTCGGCTGATTACATTCTTAAACAGGATACAGACAAGCTAAACTGGATAGTTCAAAACAAATGGATGACCGATAATATGGATTCCTTATTGGTGGATTATCCATTTTCTCAATATGTACAAAGCTTTCGACAAGAGTTTCTGGTAATCCATAAAAATAGTAAGGTTGTAGCCTTGTTTTTGCTTTCCTGGCGGAATCATCATGTTTCAATACCTTATTCATATTTTAATGACAAACATTTATCAGATATTGTGATTCTACTCATTGATTATTTACTTAAACGAAAAGCCAACAGTCTGGTGGTTTTTAATCCGAAGCTGTTACCTGTTGTTGACCAACTAAACATTCCAATTATTAAACGATTTAATATTGTTCGTCATAGCGGTTATACAAATGAATTGAAAGAGCTATTTGATGGGAAACGATTCTTTCAGGATGGGGAAGGAGATGCAGCTTTTACCTGATCATGGAATTTTTTCATACAAACTATATACGATTGGATTCCCTTCTCTTACCGATATCCTGAAGTTATCAATCAGGAAATCATCTTTTCCTTTGTTCCAGATAAAAAATTTCAACCATACTTTGTTATAGTTCAGATTTATGTCTGAAAGTTTTATGGTATGATGTGCTGTTGCCCATCCATTTAAAGGATTAGTGTTCTGCAGATACAATTTTAAATCTGCACTGCTGAAATATAAAACTTCACCATTCACTTCCAATGTTGCTGCCAAAATTACTTCTGAAAGATCAGAAATTGTGGAAAAATCAACTGCCATATCAATTACGTTATTTTGGTTGGTGATGATATCTTTTACAGGAATTGAAAAAGTAGGTGACCATTCAGTTAATGTATCCATGTGGTAATAAGAATCCCCTGATTGAATGGAGTCTGTAATTATTTGTTCCGGATTTATTGAATGCCAGTTTTCAGGAAATGGTTTGCTAAAATCAAGTATAGATAATTGGTCGGGAGTTTTTTCTTGTGATTTAGAAAAAAGCCATGTTGTACCTCCATAGTAATTTTGTTCCTGTATGATATGGGGGAAATACTGAAGGATGATTGGTATGGAATTGGGAGGATTTGATGCCAATGCTCCAAAATAAAGATATTCAGCAGAGGAACTGTTGTCCTTAAGATATTTAATAAGATCCGCTTCA
>DASRQG010000377.1:0-3818 GCA_035645995.1 Mariniphaga sp.
AGATATGCCAATACCACCCTATCGAACAGATTAATCTTTTGATAAATAGCAACTGCTATCAATCCTGCCAAAGTCGAAAAATAGGTAGCCAGTAGTATTGGAATAAAAATGTCGGAGGGATTTACAGCCCCCAACTCAGCCCGGTAAACCATAATGCTTATGGGTAACAATGTTAATCCGGATGTATTCAATACCAGAAACATAATTTGTGCATTGGAAGCGGTCGATTTATCCGGATTTGTTTCCTGCATTTCTTTCATGGCTTGCAAGCCTGTGGGAGTAGCAGCATTATCAAGGTTCAGCATGTTAGCAGCTATATTCATCATAATAGAACCATATGCCGGATGCGATTTCCCAAGTTCAGGAAATAATCGGTTAAAAAACGGGCCTATTAATCTGGAAAAAACCTTAACGATCCCTCCCTTTTCGCCAATACGCATAATTCCCATCCATAATGTCAGCACACCGGTAAGATATAATGAAATCTCAAAACCGGTACGCGCCATCTCAAATGTGGAATTAACCATGTTTGGAAACACTTCTGAATCGCCAAAAAATAATAACCGGATTATTCCGATTATAAACGCCGATAGAAAGAAGAAAATCCAAATATAATTTAATGCCATAGTACAACAAAAAAGAAGGCAAAGGTAATAAGATTGCAGGGAAATATTTCTCCGGGAATCATTAAGATATGAATGATAATACTCTTCTGATTAATTTTTATTCAATCTTCTTTTCTTCCTATACTTTAATCATTTCCTTTGCCTTCTTCAGTCTATTTTATTTTTTACTAAAATCACTGGCCATTTTTTCTATTTCCTGCACTGAAGGATCGCTTGAAAACACTGCCAAACGATATTTGAAACTGGCTGATTGTCCTTTATTTAATTCAAAATTCAATGCTTCTTTGCCCTCTGAAAAAACACTTTGGCCCAAAGTATTAGCTGCAAATAAACCATAACCGCGCGCATGCCAGTATGTTGGATAGCCGGGATTTGAAGGATGATCGAAAATTACAAGAGCAACTTTCTCTCCATTCATAACTCCTGATAATTTCATCCAACGACCTCTGGTAGCCCATACAGCGTCATCTTTTATTCCTTCACTGCTCAAATAGCTGCCAGATACACTTGCATCGCCTGAAGCATCTACTTCGGTTATATTTCCGTGTGAATCGGAAAGTTTCACTTTTCCTTTTGAAGGCAATTCCAACTCACGTGCAACGCGGATTGCAAACATACCTTCTTTATTATCAGTTATTTTCACCTTCCCGTTGATGGCTTTAAGACGGGTAGTACGATCAATAATGCGGGTTTTACCATCTACTGAAAACACATATTCAGAAACTTCATCCAACAGTACATTCCGTTTATGGTCCTGCCATGTAGCTGAAGTTACCAATGAACCTTTGCCCTTTCCACTTTTTGTTTTCCCTATCGACTTATGATAGATAGTTCCATAGTTCTGTGCCTTTTCCGGAGCAATTGCTTCTGAATTATTCCAGAAATCGAGGCCGTTTACATCACCATAATTTAGCCACACGCCTATATGGTGTGGGTGGTCAACCCTCTCCCCTTCCTTTTTCTTTAAGGGGTACTGTCGTGTTACTTCATTTCCACCTGCTGTAATTACCGGCCATAATACCGGCTTTTTAATATCATCAGGATAAATGTAAGAAGTAAACAGGGAGCCATCAATAAGTATATCAACCTTTTTTTCCTCAGGAATTGGTTTTACCGTAATTTTGGGCTGCGCCCACAAGGTTGCAGAGCTTGCCACTATTAAAAATGCTGAAATAAAAATCCTATTCATATTGTTCATCTTTAGGTGTTTATAGTTTCGAAAAATTAAATTAATTTGATATTATAAGTATATACATATTTACAAATCCCTGGTAAATTTATTTAAGTAAAAGGGAATGACTTTTAAAATTACTAATTTATCCGAAAAATCCATTGATTCATTCATTTAATTGAAAGTGTCTATTTTAAAAATCATTCAAAAAAATGAAAGTTTGATTATACAGGTTACATATTGCAATAAAAAATAATTACTCACTTATAAAGTTAGATTCAACAAAGTGACCCAACTTCATATACTTCTGATATAGCGTTTCATATTTCTCAACATTCGCAGCAATAGGTTTATATTCCGTATCAACCCCTCTACCCATATTTTTTTGAGCTTCAGCAACATCAGAATGTATATTTGCAGCTACAGCTGCTGCCATTGCTGCCCCAAGTGCGCAGGCCTGATCTGCCCTTGCAACTTTTACAGGCATATTTAATACGTCAGCAACTATTTGCATGACAAAAGGTGATTTTTTGGCAACACCACCAAGCGCTATGATACCGTCAACGCGAACTCCTTCTTGTTTGAAACGGTCGCTAATTGCTTTAGATCCAAAGGCTGTAGCCTCAACCAGGGCACGGAATATGCCGGGTGCATTTGATCCCAGGCTAAGGCCTGCAATGGCTCCTTTTAAATTTTGATTGGCATCGGGTGTACGGCGACCATTCATCCAGTCAAGAGCAACAATTCCTGATTCTTCCGGTGGAATCTCTTCAGCAGCCGTTGAAAGCTGTTCTAATATTTTCCCTGAAGTTTCTTCTATCAGTTTCTGCTTCGTATCATCATCCACAAGTTTAGTTTTAGATAAAATATTCTCCAGCGGCCATTCTAATAATTGTCTGAACCAGGCATATAAATCACCAAATGCTGATTGTCCCGCCTCCAGGCCAATCATTCCCGGAACAATTGAACCATCAACCTGTCCACAGATTCCATTCACCAATTTATCTCCAAACTCATCAGAAGGAACTATGAGCATGTCACAAGTTGAAGTCCCCATAACCTTCGACACATAATAGGGCTTAATTTCAGTCCCTATTGCTCCAAAATGTGCATCAAGAGCACCAATACCTATAATTACATCAGTCGAAAGCCCAAGTTTTTCAGCCCATTCAGGCGAAAGATTCCCTGCAGCTACATCACATGTATAAGTTTCTTTAAATAACCGGTCGCGAAGCCCGGAAAGCATAGGGTCAAGAGAAGCAAGAAACTCCTCCGAAGGCAGGCCTCCAAACGCTTCATGCCACATGGCTTTATGACCTGCAACACAACGACTTCTTTTTAATGTTTTGGGATTTGTATTTCCTGTTAGTAAAGCCGGTATCCAGTCACAATGTTCCACCCACGAATAGGCTGCACGATAAACACCAATGTCTTCACGGATGGTATGCAATATCTTAGCCCAAAACCACTCAGATGAGTATATACCTCCTTCAAAACGGGTATAATCAGTTTCCCATTTTTTAGATAATGTATTAATTTCGTCGGCTTCATGAATAGCGGTATGATCCTTCCATAATATAAACATGGCATTTGGATTTTCTTCAAAGCCTCCGGTCAAAGCCAACGGTACTCCTTTTTCATCCACTGCTACAGGTGTTGATCCTGTTGTATCAACAGATATTCCCGCTACTTTTGAAGCAACATCAGAAGGAGCCTGATTTAATGCTTCTTTGATCGTATATTCCAATCCTTCCAGATAATCCTTAGGATGTTGTCTGAAACTATTTTTAGCGGGATTGCAGTAGAGGCCTTTTTTCCATCGTGGGTAATAAAATACTGCATTACCTATTTCCTCTCCGGTAGATGTATTTACTATAAGGGAACGTACCGAATCGGTACCAAAATCTACTCCAATGGTATATTTATCATTCATAGTTTAAATCATTCAGCGATCTAAAGTCTTCCGACAATCATCCTGTAGATGCCTGCAGGAGCCTATTTATACTTATTTAGTTCAGAAA